>JAYVRT010000488.1:0-5592 GCA_043776025.1 Archangiaceae bacterium
CTGGATCTTGTCGCCGTCCTGGAGCGTGGCGATCGAGACCTTGATCCCATTGAGGTAGGTGCCGTTGGTCGAGCCGAGGTCCACCAGCTGAAACTGACCGTTGGGGGCCTGGGTGACCTTGGCGTGCTTGCGGGAGACTCCGTCATCCTCGACCTGGCAGTTGGCCTCGGTGCTGCGCCCCATCACCAACTCAGTCCGCTCGAGCTTGATCATCCTCCCGATGCCGGCAGGCGACTTCGCGCTGATCACGATCAGATAGGCGTTGTTGGTCGCCTTCGCTTGACCGAGGAGATCGGCAATGGAATGTACCGACGTCTTGTCTTCGGACATGCCCGTTGTCGGATACTAAGAAAGCCCGGCCCCGCAAGCACCGTATCTCTTCGTTTACTGAAGTGGCCAGCCGCGGGGGTCAGGATTCACCCCGACCGATCAGGTGCGTTCGCCGGCGACCGCCCGTTCGATGTAGGCCTTGACAGCACCGGGGCTCCGCTGTGTTCCCAGGGCGTGCATCAGCTTCACCACCGCCGCCGAGTGGGTCATGTCCCCGCCGCTGATCGCCCCCAGCTTCAGCGCCGCGCTGCCCGACTCGTAGGCCGACAGATCGACCCCGTTGCGATGGGCCTGGCTCACCACCACCACTGGCACCTGCCTTCGCTTCGCCTCCTGGAACAACGGCAGCAGCGAGCGCCCCAGCTCGGTGGAAATCGGGAAGTTCCCGGCACCGTGGGCCTCGAGCACCAGGCCCCGCACCTTCGGCAGCAGCGCCAGCGGCAGGGCGGGGTCGAGCCCGGGGAAGATCTTGAGGAGGAACACCCGCGGGTCGAGCGCGCTGCGCAACACCGGCGCTCCCCGGCGCTTGAGGCCCGCCACGAACCGCGTCTGCACGCCGAGGACTCCGAGCACCGGGAAGTTGGGGCTCTCGAAGGCGTCGTACTCGGCCACGCTCACCTTGCGGACCCGGTTTCCCCGGTACAGGTGGGAGTCGAAGCAGACGGTGACCTCGGCCGGCCCATGCAGCGCGCTCGTCACCGCGTCGATGAGGTTGAGCCGGGCGTCGCTGCGCACCTCACCCAGCGGCCGCTGCGCCCCGGTGAGGACCACCGGCTTGGAGAGCCTGGGGAGCATGAACGACAGCGCCGAGGCGGTGTAGCCCAGGGTGTCGGTGCCGTGGGTCACCACCGCGCCGTCGAAGGCGGGCAGCTTGTCATGCAGCAGGCGGGCGAGCCGCGTCCAAAGCTCGGGCTGCATCTCCGACGAGTCGACGTTGGAGAACAGCTCAAGCTCGAGCTTCGCCAGCTTCAGCAGCTCCGGCACCCGCTCTTTGACGGTGCGAAAAAACGCGCCCGGTTTGAGTGCATCGGGCCGCCTCCCCGTCATACCCAGGGTGCCACCGGTGTGAATGAAGAGGAGCCGTTTCATGGGCGAGCGTTCCTTTACAAGCCAGAAGTGGGTCGCTACAACGCGCCGCATCGTGAAGCCATGTCTTCTCGCAGCCTTGGTGGTTTCGACCGGCGCTTTCGGCCAGGCCGGCACCGAGCCCGCCCGGGTGCTCACCGGCATCAACGGCCTCGATTTCTCCAAGCTCCCCGCCTCGGCCCAGAAGGAGCTGGCGACCGTCTTCACCGACGAGTTCGACTGGTGCGGCCGACCGCTGACGATCGCCGCGTCGCTCAAGTCGCCCAACGCCTGCAAGCACACCCGCCGCCTCGCGGTGCTCGCCGCGGCGCAGGCGGCCGAAGGTGCGGCGGCGACCGAGATCATCGTCGCGCTCTCCAAGTACAACCAGTCGTTCAGCGCCAAGCGCACCGCGTTCAAGCCCGACGAGCGGATGTGCGTCGGCCCGGTGACCGCGCGGGTGACGCTGGTCGAGTTCTCCGACTTCGAGTGCCCCTACTGCGCCGCGGCCCGGCCGATGCTGGAGGACGCTGTGAAGGCCCGCAAGGACGTGCGCTTCTGCTACCAGCCCTTCCCGCTGTCGGGCCACGCCCACGCGATCCCCGCTGCGCAGGCGGCGCTCTTCGCCCGGGACAACGGCAGGTTCTGGCCGATGCACGACGCGCTGTTCGAGAACCAGCTGTCGCTGTCGGAGAGCTTCATCAAGGACCTGGCAAAGAAGCAGGGCCTCGACGTCAACGCGCTGGGCAAGGCGATGGCCGCGGGCAAGTACGTCGATGAGCTGACGGCGAGCAAGGAGCTGGGCAAGGTCGCCGGCGTCGACTCGACCCCGAGCCTGTACCTCAACGGCCGGAAGCTGACGCTGATGATCTCCGTCGACTCGCTGGCGGCGGCGATCGACGACGAGCTCGAGTGGTCCGACGGCAAGAACACGTGGCCGAGCAACTGACCGCGAAATGACCACCGACTCGCGCTTCGTCGTCGACGCCAAGGGGAGCCTGACGCCGACGGGGGCCAGCTCGCCCGCGCTCCAGCCCCAGTCGCTGTGGACGATGGCCACCACCTCGCCCGACTGGCTGGTGTTCCTGCGCACGCCTCCCAAGGGCGGCATCGTCCAGGCCCGGCCCCGGGTCGTCCTCGCCGGAGACTGCGGCACGTTTCCGCTGGCGGACCTGATCGCTTTCCTCGGCCAGTCGCGCTGGACGGGGCTGCTCAAGCTCACCAGCACTGAAGCCGAGCGCCAGCTGGGCCTCAAAGAAGGCGAGGTGCGCTGGGCCCACTCCGACGCCTCGAACGAACGAATCGGAGAGGTGATGATGCGGCTGGGCTACGTCACCCGCGCCCAGCTCGAGGGGGTGCTCAACGACACCCCGCCCAGCCGGGTCGGACGCGCGCTGGTCGAGCGCAACCTGATGCAGGCCCACGATCTGTGGAAGTGCGTCACCGAGCAGGTGAGCGAGATCTTCCACGCGATGATGCTCACCAAGGACGGGGCGTTCGTCGCGATCGACGAGGAGCTCGACGACAAGTCGGTGCACAACCTCAACCTCTCGATGCAGAGCCTGTTGATGGACAGCATCCGGAAGATCGACGAGATGGCTCACTTTCGAAAGCGCATCCCCCACGCGCGGGTGCACGTCGGAAAGAAGCGTGCGTCGGACGGCAAGCTCGAGCCAGAAGAAGACAAGGTCCTCGCGCTGCTCGACGGCCAGAAGACGGTCGGCGAGCTCGGGCAGGCGACGCGGATGAGCGAGTTCGACATCACCCGGGTCGTCTACCGGCTGCTCGAAGGCGGCTTCGCCCAGGTGCTCCAGCTGCCGGCGGCTGCGCCGGCGCCCGCGGTGGTCGCCGTCCCCCAGCCCGAGGCCACGGTGCCAGTCGCGACCAGCTCGACCGCCCCAGGCTGGAAGGCTCCAGCCGGAGACGAGGCGAAGGTCTTCAACGTCTTCAACTTCATCTTCCGCGAGGTCCGCAACGAGGTCGCGCGGCGGGGCAAGCTCGACGACTTCCTCCAATCGGCGAACGCGGCGCTGTCCTCGGGCACGCTCTCGCCCAGCCCGATGCTCTCCGGGGTGCAGTTCGGCCCCGACGGCAGCCTCCCCGAGGCAGCGGTGCTCGAGGCGTACCGGCGCCACGCTCCGACGCTCGGCAGCGAGCCGGTCGCGACCTTCAAGCAGGCGCTGTCGGACGTGATGTTCTTCCTGCTGTTCCAGGCCGGTGAGCTGCTCGAATCTCGCGCGGACGAGGATCTCGCCCGCCGGGTCAAAGAGCTGCTCGCCACCCTGGACGTGCAGTGAAGCAACCGCTGCTGACCGCCGGGCTGCCCGGCTGCGGGGGCCACTTCAAGGAGACGCCCGACGACTTCGAGGTCGAGGAGCTGCCGGCGTATCTGCCCTGCGGCGAGGGCGAGCACGTCTACCTCTGGGTGGAGAAGCGCGGCATCGCCACCCCCGACGCGGCGAAGCGGGTGAGCCGCCACCTCGGCCTGCCCGAGGGCGCGGTCAGCTGGGCGGGCCTCAAAGACAAGCAGGCGCTGACCCGGCAGTGGATGAGCCTCGCCGCGCGGCCGGGCGCCGAGGCCGAGCTGGCCACCTTCGTCGACCCCGAGGTGAAGCTGCTGCAGGTCTCCCGCCACCGGAACAAGCTCAAGGGTGGCCACCTTCACGGCAACCGGTTCAAGATCCGCCTCGCCGGGGTGAAGGACGCGGGCGCTGCGCGCGCGGTGCTGGCGAAGCTCAAGGCCCTGGGGTTGCCCAACTACTTCGGGGCCCAGCGCTTCGGGGCCGCGGGGACCAACGCCGCGCGGGGGAAGGCGATTCTCCTCAAGGCCGCGGCGGGAGGCAGGCGCGGCCGCCCCGACTTCGAGCGCAAGCTGCTGCTGTCGGCCTACCAGTCGGAGCTGTTCAACCGGCTGCTCGCCCGGCGGCTCGAGGCGGGGCTGTTCTCGACGGTGAAGTCGGGCGACGTGCTGAAGAAGCACGAGACCGGCGGCGAGTTCGTCTGTGAGGCGCCGGCGGTCGATCAACCGCGGATGGACACCTTCGAGGTCAGCCCCACCGGGCCGATGTTCGGGCCGTCGATGCGCCGGGCCGAGGCCGAGGCCGGCGTCGACGAGGCGACGGTGCTCTCCGAAGAAGGCTTGACGATCGAGTCCTTCGCAGGCGGCGGAGGAGAGACCGACGGCGCGCGCCGCTTCTTTCGGATTCCCCTGCCCGACGTCGGGCTGGAAGAAAGAGGGGACGATCTGTGGTTGGCTTTCACCCTGCCGTCGGGTTCGTATGCGACGGTGGTGCTGGCCGAGCTGCTCAAGCCCGCCTGAGGGTGGAACCGGGAGGTTCGTGAAGATGTGGACCTTAAGCGTGGTGGCGTTGCTGTTGAGCGCCGCGCCTGACAAGCCTTCGTGCGTCAACATCAACGGAACGACAGCGTGCGGCTACAACTGCAAAGCAGACAACGGCGCCGCCCAATGTGCGCAGACGCCTCAGGGAATCTGCGCCACCCGCGGCGGGAAAATCTTCTGCTTCGACCCCCCCGCGATCCTCACCCAGGTGATGAAGTCGGTGCCGGAGCCCGAGTGCAAGGTGGACACGATGCACGACAAGCTCGTCTGCGGCTACCACTGCACCTCGGCCTTGAGCGAGCTGCGCTGCAACCGTACGCCCAACGGCGTCTGCGAGGCCCGCTACGGGAAGACGGTGTGCTTCGACCCGCCCGACGAGGTCTACGCGATCTGGAAGAACGCCATCCCGTCGCCGAAGTGCGTCTCCCACGATGGCAACATCGCCTGCGGCTACAACTGCACCAGCGGCTCGAACGGCACCATCGCCTGCTCGACGACGCCGGTGGGCGTCTGCCTCGCGCACGACTCGGTGCCGATTTGCTTCGACCCCGCGCCCGCGCAACTGTGTGCGTACGGCGCCAACATCAAGCGACCGGAGTGCAAGTACGAGTCGGGGACGATCACCTGCGGCTACGACTGCAAGTCGACCAGCGGGAAGATGGCCTGCGCCCAGACGCCGAAGGGGATGTGCACCGACGGCGCCGGCGGCATCACCTGCTTCGACCCGCCGCTGGGGCCCGGCGAAGCCACCACCTGCCTGCGCTGGAACTGAAACCCAGACAACGATGGGTCCCGCACTGCTGCTGGCGATCTTGCTCCACCAGGCCCCGCCCCAACGGGGAGCGGTGGTGCTCCTG
>JAYVRT010000489.1:0-5585 GCA_043776025.1 Archangiaceae bacterium
GTCACCATGTGGCCACGCCGCTGCAGCAGCCGGGCGTAGCTGCGCGCGACCGGGGCCTCATCGTCGACAATCAGGATCGAGCTCTGCTCACTGACGACCATGGGGAGGCCATTTGCATCGAGCAAGCCGAGTGCCATCCGTGCGGATCTTCAGGGTGCTCACTGGGTATTCGGGGGTCGGCAGGTCGACGGGGACCCGGCATTGCCGCCTACGAAGATGCCTCGGGCTGCGGTAGATCTTTGTCCGGATGAAGATCACCACCTGGAACGTCAACGGCGTGCGCGCCCGCGAAGGCCAGATCTTCGAGTGGGTACGCCTCGAGCGCCCCGATGTGGTGTGCCTCCAGGAGACGAAGGCCTCACTCCACCAGGTGCCGGTGAGCCTGCTCGAGCTCGAGGGGTACTGGTGCTACTGGCACGGCCACAAGGGGTACTCGGGCGTCGCGCTCCATGTGTCGAAGGAACGCTGTCCGGTGCGGCCGGTGTTCTCCCACCCGGACTTCGATCTCGAGAACCGGATCGCGCTCGTCGAGCTGGGCGAGCTGATCATCGCGTCGATCTACGTGCCCAACGGCGGCAAGGATTTCCCCACCAAGCTGAAGTTCCTCGAGGCGATGGAACGGTTCGTCGCAGACGCGCACGCCTGCGGAAAGCAGCTGCTCGTTTGCGGCGACCTGAACGTCGCCCGCACCGCCGCCGACGTCCACCCACAGCTGGCGAAGCCGGAGCAGATCGGCCAGACGCCGGGCGAGCGGGCGCTGCTCGAGAGAGTCCTCGCTCACGGGTTGGTCGATCTCGGCCGGACCTTCGCTCCTGACGACGACCGGCTCTTCACCTGGTGGGCGCCCTGGCAGCAGCACCGCGAGAAGAACATCGGGTGGCGGCTCGACTTCGTGCTCGCGAGCAGCGCGCTGGCGAAGCGGGCCACGAGCTGCAAGGCGTTCCGCGAGTTCGGCACCAGCGACCACGCGCCTGTCGTTGCGACATTTGAAGGGAGTCTCTTTGACGCGGCAGCGGTCGTCGCGGGCCCGCCGGCGCCAAAGCCTGCCGAGCCGGAACCGCCGCCGCAGCTGGATTTGTTCGGCCAGCCGACCCGCGCCCGCTGACCCACAAGTCGTTGCGGCGGGCGGTGCGACTGGAGTTTGCTGGAACGCTGATGACCAGACGGCTCTTCACGATCTTCACCTTGATGCTCTGGACTGCTTGCGGCTCTCCGGCCGGCTCCGACGGAGGTCTGGATGGCGCGACCCTCGACTCGGGCGGTGGCGGCACCGGCGGAACCGGCGGCACCGGCGGCACTGGCGGCACCGGCGGAACTGGCGGAACCGGCGGCACTGGCGGAACTGGCGGAACCGGCGGAACTGGCGGAACTGGCGGAACTGGCGGAACCGGCGGAACCGGCGGCACTGGCGGCACTGGCGGCACTGGCGGCACTGGCGGAACCGGCGGAACCGGCGGAACCGGCGGCGGGGACGCGGGGACTCCAGACGCGGGCAAGCCCGACGGCGGCGCTGATGGGGGCACCTCAACGGACGCGAGCTTCCCCGACGGGGGCACGGTGATGGCCATCCGCTTCGGAGCGACCGGCGGCAACGACGGGATCTTCACCACCGCCATCGCCAACCCGAATCTGCGCACCGTGGCGGGTTGGTTCCGGCTTCGCATCGCCGCGCCCACGGCGCCCCGAGCGAGCAACGGCACGAGCCAGGAATGCATCTGGTCCTTCGAGGACAACCCGCCGAGCACCGCCTACCAGTTGATGGTGAACACGTACCAAAAGAACCAGTGGGAGAGTCACGACCGCGCCCAGGGCGGGTTCCTCTTCGCACCGGTGGACCTGGGCTGGTGGTTCATCGCCGAGACCAACCGCGCTGCCGGGCCCGCGACGACGCTCTACTGGAAGAAGGAAGGCGCGACGGCATTAGGCGTCGACACCGGCAACACCCACCCGCCGTTCAACTTCGCGACCCGCTTCCTCATCGGCACCGACGACGCAACCGGGCAGGTAGAGTGGTTCGACGGTGACATCGCGGGGGTCAAGATCTGGAACGCCGAACTGACCGCGGCGGAGCTCGCGATCGAGGCGAACCACCTCAACCCGGTGCGCTCAGCGAACCTCCACGCGTACTACCCGTTGCAGTCGGTGGGCACGATGTTCAACGACGCGAGCGGCAACGGGCGCAACCTCGCGCCAATCTACTCCGGCGGTTCGTGGTCGGTGCAGACCGGCCCCGTCGTCCCCTACTGAGCCGCGACCGCTGAACGTTTGGGCGTGGCCCGGGAACCATCCTCCGGCGCCCAGCGAGGCGTTTTTCACCGCAGTGGGAGATGACCTTACGGGTGCATGCGGTCGGCACGCCCCGTGCTTTGGAACCTTGCATGAGCCCGCTTCCCTTCATCTTCGTCGGAATGCTGAACGGAGTCCTCGTGGGTTGCGCCGCTGGGTTGATTGCGCGCGCGCTCGCCGACACTGATTCCGCGCCTCGATTCCGCGACAGCAGCGCCCTGGGGATGATCGGCGCACTATGTGGGAGCATCGCCGCCACGGCGATCAACGCCGGAGGGTTCGTCGAAGGTCCCTCCTCGCTGCTCTTCTCCGTCGCGGGCGCGGTCGCTGCGCTCGGCTTTGCGAGTGTTCTTCGCCGCCGCTCGGCGGGCCAGCTGACCCGCTCCTGAGTCGAGTGTCGGGCGATGTGGGCCCCTGAAAATCCTCCCGGAGATCGGACGTGTCTGGCCAGTCGTTCAAGGCTTTGATGCGCCCAACTTCATCCGGGGGAATCATGAATCGCCGCTTTCTGCTGGCACTCGCACTCTGCGGCGCCTCGGCGTTCGCCGAGGACAGCTCGTTCGAAGGCGCCGACAAGTACCTGCGCGAGTCGAGCTTTTCGCGTGCGTGCGACGGCTTCACCGCCTTCCTCAAGGCGAACCCGAACGCCCCGCTCGCCCGCGAGGCCACTGCCAAGCGCGCCTCGGCCTGCCTGCGCGTCGGCAAGGGCAACTACTACAACGAGCTCAAAGACATCGCCGACAAGGGCGAGAAGGACTTCGCCCGCGCCTGGGCGACCTGGGCGCTCGCCGAGCGGGGAGAGCGGACCTTCGACGCGGCGCTCCCGCTGCTCAAGCAGGCAGCGAGCGGCGACGATCGCCCGGCGAAGCAGGCCCGCGAGCTGTTCGTCCGCGGCTCGCTGCTGGAGATGGAGCGCAACTCCTGGAACCGTCCGAAGCTCAACGCGCTCTGCGAAGGGGTGCTGTCTCTCGCCGGACCCAACGATGCCGGCCGCGCCCGCCTGATGCGCGCCCGCGCCAACCTGCAGGATGCGAAGTTCGCCGGCGCCGGAGAGACGGAGCTGAAGGAGCTCGGCGAGGGCACCACCGACGTCGCCGACGATGCGCTCTACGAGCTGGGGCAGCGACGGGAGAACGAGTCGAAGTTCCCCGCTGCGCTCGAGCTCTACGACGGCATCGTCAAGCGCTTCTCCCCCACGACCAGCAACGTCCGCGAGTCGGCGCAGGGCCGCGCCGCCGACATCCGTCGTCCGACGGTGAGCGTCGGGATCTCATGGATCGAGCTTCCCGGGATGAAGCCCCAGGTCAGCGTCAGCTACCGCAACGTCGCCAACGCCCACTGGACCGTGCGCAAGGTCGACCCCTTCGAGCAGCCCAGGGAGTACGCCCAGTACGACCCCACCAACTTCACCAAGGTCGCCGGCACCCCGGTCAGTCAGTGGGACAGCGCCCTCACGGTGACCAGCCCTTACGCTCCGGGAAACACCAGCTTCGAGCTCGACGTCAAAGAGCCCGGCGCCTACGTGCTCGAGCTGCTCGCCGACGGGAAGCACAGCGCCCGTGCCTTCGCGCTGGTGACGCAGCAGGTGACCGCGCTCAAGGTCGGCAGGGACAGCGCGGTCACCTTCACCGCCGACGCGGAGACCGGCAAGGCCGCCGCCGGCGCCGAGGTGACGGTCTTCCTCCGCGACTACGACGACAGCAGCCGCACCGACAAGCTCACCGCGAAGGCCGATGAGGCGGGCGTGGCCCGGTTCGATCTCAAGGGCTTCAAGCGCCCCGAGGTGACCGCGTGGGCCAGGTCGGGGCCGCACCTGAGCTGGGCCCGCGCGTACAGCGGCTACTCCTACAACAGCAACGAAGAGCGCCTTGGGTGGGTGCTCACCGACCGTCCGCTCTACAAGCCGGGAGAGACGGTGAACTTCAAGATCTTCCTCCGCAGCCGTACCGACGGGCCGTCGGTGCCGGTGAAGAACGACACCTTCGTCTTCTACGTCCGCGACGCCGGCGGCCGCGAGCTGGGCAAGCCGAGCCTCACCACCAACGCCTTCGGCACCGCGACCTTCGAGCTGAAGCTGGGCAACCAGGCGCAGCTGGGCACCTACAGCTTCTACCTTCAGCACAACAACCACTCCTACCAGGTGGGCAACAACACCTTCCGCGTCGAGGAGTACAAGCCGCCCGAGTACACCGTGGCAGTGACGCCGGTCGGCAAGCCGAAGCCCGGCGAGGCGGCGAAGTTCAAGGTGGCGGCGTCGTTCTTCTTCGGCGGCCCGGTGGCGAACGCGAGCGGCCGCGCGGTGGTCTACGTGCGCAACTGGCAGCACCAGTGGAAGCCGTGGCCCGAGGACCTCGCCGACGAAGTGGCGAACCAGAACCGGTACAACAACTCCTACTTCTACGCGCAGCAGCTGGCCCAGCACACGTTGCAGTTCAAGACCGGCGCCGACGGCACCGCCGAGGTCGAGGTGCCCGCCACGCCAGGCGCGGCCAACTACCCGGGCATCAGCTGGGACATCCAGGTCTTCGTCACCGACGCCTCTCGGCGTGAGGTCGAGGGCCGCGGCGCGGTGAACGCCTCGACCCAGCCGTACTTCGCCGACGTCCGCACCGATCGCTTCCTCTACAAGCCGGGGGAGCGGGTGCAGCTGAAGCTGCGCGCGGAGGACGCCAACGGCCGCTCGGAGAGCCCGGAGCTGGTCGCGCGGCTGGTCAAGGTCACCGACACCGGAGCCGGGGGCACGATCTCCGAGAAGAAGGTGAAGCTCTCCGGGGGAGCCGGGGCGGTCGCCCTCGACGCCGACGCGCTGGGGCCGGTGCGGGTCGAGCTGCGCGCGGTGGACGCGGCGGCGGACGCGGCGCCGCTGGCGACGGCCGACGTCTGGCTCACCAACGACGCCAAGCCGATGATCCCCCCCAACGCGGGCTTTCAGCTGTTCACCGACCGCGGGCCGCTGCGCTCCGGCCAGCTGCTGCGGGTGCTGGTCGTGGCGCCGACCGGCGGCGGACATGCGCTGTTGACGCTCGAGAGCGAGACGATTCACTTCGCCAAGGCGGTCGAGCTCAACGGCCGGGCGCGCTTCTTCGAGATCCCGCTGACGGTCGACATGGCGCCCAACTGTTGGCTCCACGTGCTGCGGTTCGAGAGCCTCAACGCGCTGATGACCCAGGTGCCGGTGCGGGTGCTGGGCGCGGAGAACGAGCTCGACGTGCGGGTGAAGTTCGGCGCCGAGGTGACCGAACCCGGCACGGCGGCGGTGGCCACGGTCTCGATCGCCAACGGCCTGAAGGGCGCTCCGA
>JAYVRT010000490.1:0-21182 GCA_043776025.1 Archangiaceae bacterium
TGCCGGCCTGGATGGCCCCCGAGGCGCGCCGCCGGATCGAGGGCGCGCTTAAGCGCTGACTCAAGGTCCGCAGGTCTTCGAGGCGCCGCAGGTCAGACCCGCGCCGCAGTCGGCGGTGGTGACGCAGCCCAGGCCGGCGGCGCAGTTGCCGACCGCCCCGCCGGCCATCCCGGTCTCGGCGAAGCTCCCGGCGACGGTATCGGTGATCGCCACGTTCCCCAGCGTTCCCGGGGCGTCGTTGACGAGGCGGACGAAGGGCTGGCTCACGGCCTTGGCGGCGGTGATCGCCAGCGTGCCGCCGACGCCGTTGATCGCCGTCACCATCGCGTCCGCCACCTGTGACGCGTTGTCGCTGCCGTTGATGGTGACGGGCACGTGCCCGGCGGTGAAGGTCGCGTTGGAGTCGAACTCGAAGATCGTCGCTGGCGCGTTGACCCCGTCGTCGAGGGTGAAGACCTTGCCGTCGATCGACCCCCCGCCGCCGACGGTGGTGATCGTCCCGGTCGCCATCAACTGCCGGGTGCTGCACGCGGCGTTGCAGCTGCCGCAGGCGTTGACGTTGCCGTCGTCGCAGGTCTCGGGGCCGTTGACGACGCCGTCGCCGCAGGTGGGGCCGGTGAGGTTGAGCACCGTCGAGCAGCTGGCGTCGCAGCGGACGCAGGTCGCCTGGCCATAGGGGCAGACCGCCTCGGTGGCGGTGTTGCCGTCGTCGCAGGCTTCTCCGGCGGCGATATTGCGCAGGCCGTCGCCGCACACCGGCACGGTGCAGTCGCTGTCGCAGGTGGCGCTGTTGCCGGCGGTGTCGCAGGCCTCACCCCTTGGCGCGTTGCGGTGGCCGTCGCCGCAGAAGGCCGCGGTGCAGTCGTTGTCGCAGGTCGCCGAGTCGAGCGCGCCGAGGTTGTCGCAGAACTCGCCCGCCGCGGGGTTGACCAGGCCGTCGCCGCAGGAAGGCGCGGTGCAGTCGGAGTCGCAGGTGGCGCTGTTGCCGGCGGTGTCACAGACCTCACCCCGCGCGGTGTTCTTGTGGCCGTCGCCGCAGAAGGCCGCGGTGCAGTCGAAGTCGCAGCCCGCCGAGTCCACTGCGCCGAGATTGTCGCAGAACTCGCCGGCCGCCGGGTTGACCACCCCGTCGCCGCAGGCGGGCGCGGTGCAGTCGGAGTCGCAGGTGGCGCTGTTGCCCGAGGTGTCACAGACCTCGCCGCGGGCGGCGTTCTTGTGGCCGTCGCCGCAGAAGGCCGCGGTGCAGTCGCTGTCGCACGCCGCCGAGTCGACCGCGCCGAGGTTGTCGCACTGCTCGTTGGCGTGCGAGTTGACGATGCCGTCGCCGCAGGCGCTGGTGGTGCAGTTGACGTTGCAGGCCGCGCTCTCACCCGAGGTGTCGCACTGCTCGATGCGCGGGACGACGAGGTCCACCAGGCCGTCGCCGCAGACGTTGATCTTGCAGAGCGCGGTGCAGTTGTCCTCGTTGACGAGGTTGCCGTCGTCGCACTGCTCGCCCTTCGCGGGGTCGATGGTGCCGTTGCCGCAGCCCTCGCCCGACTTGCAGTCGGCGGAGCAGCCGTCGCCGTTGACGGTGTTGCCGTCGTCGCAGACCTCTCCGACGTCGACGATGTTGTTGCCGCAGATCTCGATCTTGCAGCTGCTGCTGCAGCCGTCGCCGGAGGCGATGTTGCCGTCGTCGCACTGCTCGCCCTTGGCGGTGTCGAGCACGCTGTTGCCGCAGACCTCGAACCGGCAGGTCGCGCCGCACCCGTCGCCCGGGGTGAGGTTGCCGTCGTCGCAGTCTTCGCCCTTGGCGACGTCTTTGTAGCCGTTGCCGCAGGACTCCACCGACTTGCAGTCGCCCGAGCAGCCGTCGCCGGAGACGAGGTTGCCGTCGTCGCAGACCTCGAGCACCCGCCCGCCGTCGGGGGCGGGGACGAGGTCGCGGATGAAGTTGCCGCACCCTTCGAGCTTGCAGCTGGGCCCGCAGCCGTCGCCGGGGGTGAGGTTGCCGTCGTCGCACTGCTCACCCTTGATCACGTCCTTGTAGGCGTTGCCGCAGGACTCCACCGACTTGCAGTCGTTGCTGCAGCCGTCGCCGGAGACGAGGTTGCCGTCGTCGCAGACCTCGACCTCGAGGCCACCGTCGCCGAGCTTGACCGTGTCCTTGATGCCGTTGCCGCACTGTTCTTTGCGGCAGGTCGGACCGCAGCCGTCACCGGCGGTGGTGTTGGCGTCGTCACACTCCTCGCCGCGGGCGACGTCCTTGTAGCCGTTGCCGCAGGTCTCGGTCGACAGGCAGTCGGAGCTGCAGCCGTCGCCGCCGACCTGGTTCCCGTCGTCGCACTTCTCGCCCACCGAGACGTCGACGATCTTGTTCCCGCAGGCTTCGGTCGACTTGCAGTCGGCGCTGCACTTGTCGCCGTCGACGGTGTTGCCGTCGTCGCACTTCTCGCCCCTGGCGACATCGACCACCTTGTTGCCGCAGGTCTCGTTCGACTTGCAGGTGTTGCTGCAGCCGTCGCCATCGACCTTGTTGCCGTCGTCGCAGACCTCGCCGGCCTCGGTGTCGACGATCGAGTTGCCGCAGCGCTCGCTCGACTTGCAGTCCGCGCTGCAGCCGTCGCCGGCGACGGTGTTTCCGTCGTCGCAGACCTCTCCGGTGGCGAGGTCGAGCTGGTGGTTCCCGCAGGTCTCGTTCGACTTGCAGTTGTCGCTGCAGCCGTCGCCGCTGGTGGTGTTGCCGTCGTCACAGGCTTCGCCGGTGTCGATCGTGCCGTTGCCGCAGGTGGCGGCGCCGATGATGCAAGAGGCGCCGTCCTTGCTGCAGACCGAGCCGGAGGGGCAGACGATGCCGCTCTTGCAGGTCGTGCTCGCCGGCTGAAGGCACGAGCTCACCAGCAGGCACAAGCCGAGGAGTGCGACGAGGCGGGTCGAGTTCAAAACGTCACCAGGAGCGTGGCGCCGGGGTTGGGCCCGAGCAGGGGGACGACGGAGACCTGCGGGGTGACTCCCACCGTCGTGCGATAGGGCTGTAGCCGGTTCAGGTAGAGGAGCACCGCGCCGGTGGCGAGCGCCGCGCCGCCGACCGCATAGGCGGTGATCGCCAGCGCCTGGTAGGTGTCGCCGCGCGAGCGGGTTGCCGCGACGTCGAGGCCGGGTACGCAGCCGTTGGTCGTCGAGCCGACGCTGCACCCGGCGATCTCACTGTCATAGACACGAAAGGCGTTCTTCGCCGCGAGGTGGAGCCCGACGCCACCGCCAGCGACCACCACTCCGGCGGCGACGAAGGTCCAGGGCACGAAGGAGTCCCAACGGCGGCGGTACTCGGTGAGGTCATCGGGGGTGAGCAGCTTCAGGTCGAACACCCGGCTGCTGCTGCCGGCGAGCGCTTCGCTCTGCTCGTTGGTGAGGTAGCCCTCGTGGGTGGCGATGATCGTGTGGAGCCCGGCGCGGACGAGGCCCTCGTAGTGGCCGGGCCCGACGAAGAGCTCGACGCCGTCCAGCTTCACCATCGCGCCTTCGAGGGCGCAGCGGATCTCCACCTTCGCCAGCTGCTTCTCCACCAGCGCCTTGTACCGCTGGGCCTGCTCGAACTTGTCGGAGTCGAGCGGGCTGGCGCCGTACTTCAAGGCGGCGAGCAGGTTCTGGTGGGTCTCGAGCGGCTGGTCGAGGTTCACCAGCACCAGCGCGAGGTTGTAGTGAATCGCCGGGTGGTCCCAGGACTGCAGCGCCTCGCGGTACAGCTGAGCCGCCTTGAGAAACAGCGACTCCTTGAGCGCGGCGTTGCCGTCACGGAACAGGGACAGCGCCTTCTCCTGCTTCGCCGGGGGAACCCCCTTCGCCCAGGGGCGCTCGGGCTCGGGTCCGGTGCGCACCACGGGGGCCGGTGTGGGAACCGGCGCGGGCGCGGCCGTGGGCTCGGGCTCGGGAGCAGGCGTGGGCGCGGGGGAAGGCACTGCCCTGGGCACGACCTTCCCCGGCGGCGTCTTCAGCTTCGCCTTCGCCGCAGCCAGAGCGGGTCCGGCGAGGAGGCAGACGGCGAGCGCCGCGACGGCGTTTCTTCCCAGGTGGCGCATTCAGTCCCCTCTGTTCACTTCAATGTGTCAATCACCGGGCTGCCGAGCTGCTCCTCGAGGCGGGTCGCGCGATCCTTCTCCTTGGCGAGCAGGCCCTGTACTTCCTGCCGCGCGGCGTCGGCGCGCTTCTTCGCCTCCTCCGAGCGTCGCTTCGCCTCGAGTGCCTCGGAGGCGTTGCGCACCGCCTTGCCTTCGGAAGCCTTCGCGGCGTTGGCGGCTTCCTCGGCTTTGTTGAGGGCGTCGATCAACTCCTGCTGCTTCACCCGCAGCTCGGCGGCGGCCTTCTGCGCCTCGGCGGCGTTCGCGGTCGCCTCCGCCTGGGCGATGGCGCGCTCCTTT
Organism: Archangiaceae bacterium; assembly: GCA_043776025.1. Classification (GTDB taxonomy): domain Bacteria; phylum Myxococcota; class Myxococcia; order Myxococcales; family Myxococcaceae; genus JAYVRT01. The sequence goes on from JAYVRT010000490.1 coordinate 4,401, forward strand.
TCCTTCAGCTGTGCCGCCTCGAGGTTCTTCACCGCCTCGGCCTCGGCGATGTTCGCGACCTCGGCCTGGTGCTGCGCTTCGTTCCTCGCCTTCTGGATCACCACCAGCGCCACCGCGGAGGCGGCGACGAGCAGGCTGAGCACCACCACCGCGCCGATGGTGACCGCGCGTTGCTGGCGCGCCTCGCGCACCGTGGCCTGGACGACGGCCTCGAGGAACTTCTTCTGCGCCTGGGTCAGCTCGCCCCGGTTTCGCCGCTGGAAGCGCGCGGCCTCTTCGGCGAGCTCGCCGCGCCACAGCAGGTGCGCGTCCTCGTCGTTCTGCTGCCACTGGCGGGCGGCGGTGCGCAGTTGGTCGACGAAGGCGGCATCCTCTCCGCTCTCCTCCAGCCAGCGCTTGAGCGTCGGCCAGCTGTGGAGCAGCGACTCGTGGACGATCTCCACCGTGGCGACGCCGCTGCCGGTCTGCACCACCAGCAGGCGCGCCTGGACCAGCTCGTCGACCAGCTTCTGCACCTCGGCGGCGTTGGTGTTGAGCTCGCGCAGCTCCTCCATCGAGACGATCGCCCGGGTGCGGTCGGGGGTGATCAGCCGGAGGAGAATCGAGCGCACCAGTGGGAGCGAGGCGGGGTTGAGCCGGGCGAGCACCGCCTCGGCGTGGCTGGCGAGCGCGCCGGCGACGCCGCCGATCGCCTCGTAGGCGATGCGGGTCAGCTGCTTCTTCGCCGGGTTGCGCTGTTCCCACAGCTGCTGGGCCGCGAACTGGAGCAGCGGCAGCGCGCCCTGGGTGGCGGCGAGGTGCTGGAGCATGTCGTCGACGATGTCCTGGCTCTCGAACTTGTAGCCGGCCTGCTCCGCTGGCTGGACGATGGCGTCGCGAAGGCCATCGACGCCCGGAGAGGTGAGGAACACCAGGCCCTGGGTCAGCTCGGCCATGAAGCGCGGGTCCTCGGAGACGCGGTCGAGGAAGTCCGAGCGCACCGAGAGCACGAGGCGAATCGGCGCGGTGGTGTCGTCGGCGATCGCCGAGAGGCAGGCAGTGAAGGCGCGCCGTTCGATCGGATCGTTGACGAGGGTGTAGAGCTCTTCGAACTGGTCGACGAAGACCAGCAGGCTCTTCTTCTCGCGGCGGGCGCGGCTGCGGAGCACCGAGCCGATGAAGCCGGGCTCGACCGCGAGGCGCTCGGTGAGCTTCTTCTCTTCGGCCAGCTCGTCGGCCACCGAGACCGAGGTGCTCACCATCGGAGAGATCATCGCCGCCAGCGCCGCCAGCGGGCTGCGGCCGGGGCGGAGCACCAGCGACTCCCACGGCTCGCCCGAGCGCTTGAGCGCGGGCACGAGGCCGGCGCGGACGAAGGACGACTTGCCCGCGCCCGAGGGGCCGACGACCCCGACGATCGGGCGCTCGCGGATCTTGTTCACCATCGCCGCGACTTCGTGGGCGCGGCCGAAGAACTTGTCGGCGTCGGACTCCTGGAACGAGCTGAGGCCCGCGTAGGGGCTCTCGTCGATCTTCAGCTCGCGGGAGTAGCGGCCGGGGAGGAACGGCTCGAGCGCGCGCAGCAGCGACACCGCGTCGGGCCAGCGCTGCTCCTTGCGCTTGAGCAGGCACTTGTCGACCGCCTCGGCGAGGGCGGCGGGGATCTCCGGCGCCTTGGAGAGCAGCTTCGGCATCGGCTCGTTGAGCAGGCCGGTGACCATCAGCTGCTGGCCGCGCAGCGGGTCGAGCGGGTGTTTCCCCGAGAGCATCTTGAAGAGCATGATCCCCGCGGACCAGATGTCGGCGCGGTGATCGATGGGGATCCCGATGCCCCACTGCTCGGGCGCCATGTACGCCAGCGTCCCCATCATCGCGCCGTGGCCGGTGAGCTCGGCGGTGGTGCTGTCTTCCATCGAGTGGCTCGGGGCGCGCGGGCGCATCGCGTACTCCGGCGCCTTCTCGTCGCCCTGGAGCACCTTGGCGATGCCGAAGTCGAGCACCTTGGTGATGCCCGAGTCGGTGACCATGATGTTGTCGGGCTTCAGGTCCCGGTGGACGATGCCCTGGGTGTGGGCGAAGGCGAGCGCGCGCACCACCGGCACCATCAGCTCGACCGCCCGCGGCGGGGGCAGCGGCTTCCCCTCGGGGATGAGCCTGGTCAGCTGCTGCCCGTGGATGTACTCGAACACCATGAAGGGCGAGCCCTGCCAGGCGTCGACTTCGAAGATGACGACGATGTTCTCGTGGCTGCAGGCGGCGGTGGTCCGGGCTTCGAGGATGAAGCGCTTGGCGAGATCCTCGGACTGCGTGTGGAGGAACTTGATCGCCACCCGCCGGCCCAGCCGCACGTCGCGGGCGAGGTAGACGCTGCCCATGCCGCCGCGGCCGATCAGCTTGATCAGCTCGTAGTGGTGAACCCGGGTGCCCGGCCCGAGGACGTCGGAGGGCCCGTTGGGCTGGGTGAGCTTGTCGGCGCCGGTGATCTGCGAGGGGGTGCGCTTGTCGCCGCCGGTGATCTGCGAGGGGCTCTTCGAGGCGCCGCCCGTAATCTGCGAGGGGGTCTTCGTGCCCGGCACGGGGGCGATGCTCGGGGGCTTCGACTCTTCGCTCGGCGGCGGCGCGGCCTTGATCGCCCCCTGCGGCACCGGCACGTGGGCGTGCGGCTGAGAGGCCTCGGGCGGCTTCGGCTCCGGCGGCTTGAGGATCGTCACCAGCGCCTCTTCGGGCGTGGGGGCGAGGCTCTTGTGGACCACTACTGGCGGCTCATCGGCGGGAGGCAGGCCCGGCCTGCTCACCGCCCATGGCTCGTCGCCGGCGGGGAGACCCGCCCTGAGCTCGGAGAAAGGCGGAGGAGGCTTGCGGGCTTGGGGCGGGTTGGGGTGCGGCTCGTCGGCGGGCGGCAGCGAGGGCCGGAAGTGCTCGGCGTCGGCGGGAGGCAGCGACGGTCTGGCGTGGTGCGGAGGGAGCGGGGGAGGCCGCGCCGGGCTGATCACGGTGTGCTCGACCGGGGCGTCGTTGGCCAGCGGCGCGATCGCTGGAGGCATCGGCGCCTGCGCGGTGGGGTTGGTGTTGGTGTTGGGCGCCGCGCCGATCAGCGTCTGGAGTTCGCGCTCTCGGTCCGAGTTCGAGTCACTCACGCTCTGGCTTCCTCACGTCACGACGGAGCGGCCCGGGCACATGGGCCGAACGAGCATCCTATCGCCGGAACGCGTGTGGAAGGGGTCTTCCCTGAAAGGCGCCGCTACAGCGGTGTCGCACCCGGGCCTTCATCGCGCCGGGCGACCCGCCAACGGGTCGGTTACCGGGGGCTGATGTCGTTGCGAACCGGCCCGAAGTACTTGTGGCCGTTGGGCGGCGCGAGCGCCTGGGTCTTCTCGTAGATGACCATGTTCGGGTGGTTCTTCAGCACGTAGGCGGTGATCGTCGCCCCGCCCATCACCCCGGCCTTCGGCTTCTCCAGCACCACCGTCTTGAGGATGTTGCTCGGCTTCAGATCCGCCGGCTTCTTCGTCGAACGCCAGACGCCGGTCGGGCTGTTTCGTGACTGGAAGCCCCAGTTGCCGAGCACGTCGTTCAGCTGGGTCTTGGTCGGCAGCTTGGTGGAGGCCGAGGAGGCGGAAGGCCTGGGGGCGCTCGCGGCGTGCTTCACGGAGGAAACGGTCATGGAATGCTCCTGGTTGAAAGGACTGTATTCGGTTGGACACCCAGGGTCGTCTGAGTGCGCAACCGGCTCTTCATGAGGCGGCGAGTACGTCGGCGACGGTGATCAGCGTGCCCATGTCGTCGGCGCCCTGGGGCATTTCGGGGATCGCGATCGCGGTGGCGTTGCCCCCGGCGCGGCCGGCGAGCTCCTTGAGCAGCGCCGAGTCCTTCACCGCCGCTTCTTGCTCGATGCAGGCCAGCGCCTGGAGCTTACCCAGGCCGGTCTTGCCATCCTGGGTCGCGTGGGAGCCGAGGATTGCCTCGTCAGGGAAGCGGCGATCGGTGCTGCGGGCCCGGCTGCGATTGAGGACGAAGCCGCGGAAAGGAAGCTGCAGCTCGCGGGTCTTGTCCTGGAAGAAGTGCGCCTCCTCGAGGGTGGCGGGGGCGGGGGACGTCACCAGGAGGAACGCGACGTCCGGGCCGCTGAGGAAGGTCCGCATCGTGTTCACATCGATGTTCAGCGCGGTGAAGATCCCCGAGAACAGGCTCATGAAGCTGACCAGCTCGACGGCGAACTCATCGCCGAAGACCGCGCCGAGGATCTTCTGGATCACCTTCGAGGCGGCGCGGGCGACGAGGCTGTCGGCGCGCGGGAGAAACGCGGCGAGCGCCCGGCCTTCGATCAGCCGCGAGAGCCGGCGGGGCGCCTCGAGGAAGTCGAGCGCGTGGCGGCTGGGCGGGGTGTCGAGGACCACCAGGTCGTACTTGCCCTCGCTCACCAGGCGGTGGAGCGCCTCCATCGCGGTGTACTCGTGCATCCCCGCCACCATCGCGGAGAGCTGTTGGTAAATCCGGTTGTTCAGCACCCGCTCGGCGTCGGCGGGGTTCTTCGTCAGCCGGCGCACCGAGTCGTCGGCCACCAGCTTCGGGTCGAGCATCCACGCATCGAGCGAGGCGGGAGCGACGATGCCCGCCGCCGCCTGGCGATCGGCGGGCAGCCGCACCGGGGTCGGGGGGTTGCGGGAGACACCCAGCGTCTCGGCGAGTCGCTTCGAGGGGTCGATGGTGAGCACCAGCACCCGTCGTCCGGCGCGGGCAGCGGCCAGCGAGAGCGCGGCGGCGGTGGTGGTCTTTCCGACTCCGCCCGCGCCGCAGCAGACGATGATCTTCCGGTTGCGCAGCAGATCTCCGACCCGGACGTCGCTCATCCGGCGGCCCTTTCCTTCACCGGCATCGCGTCGGCCTTCTCCAGCGCCTGGGAGATCGCCTCGATCAGTCCTTCCTGCGGCAGCTCGGGGATAGCGTAGATGGGAAGCTCAGTGCCCGCGCGCAGCCGCGCCATCTCGCGACGGCACGAGTCCGGCTTGTGGAAGCCCTCGGAGCCGAAGAGGTTGAGCTTCTCCACCAGCGGCGTGAGCACGTCGCGCTCGGCGCGGGTGAAGGGATCGGGCGCGATCCGGTTGAGGATCACTCCGCCCGCGGGCATCCCGGTCTTCTTCAGCCCCTCGATCAGCTCGAGGCACTCGCTGACCGGCAGCGTCTCCGGCAGGGTCACGACGTAGGCGGCGGCCTTCTTCGGATCGTTGAGGTAGCTCTGGCCCTCGCGCAGCGCCTCGGCGATCGGCCCCCGCGGGAGCAGCCGCAGCAGCAGGTCGGGCAGGCCGGTGAGCGAGAGGGTGTGGCCGGTGGCCGGCATGTCCACCAGGATCACCTCGTACTCCGGGGAGCCGTCGGGCCGGGCCAGGCGCAGGTAGGTCAGCAGCTGGAAGAAGACCCCCATCTCCTTGAACGACGGGCCGGCGGAGAGCAGCCGGCGCAGCGAGTCGGAGCCGATCGCCGCCCGGGCCAGCGTCGAGGAGCGCAGCACCGAGCGGAGAAAAAGCTCCTGGCCCGACCGGGCGAGCAACAGCGCGCCGTGGATGCCTGGGGTCAGCTGCTCCGGCCCCGGCGGCAGGCGCTGGCGGCCGAACTGGCGGGCGAGCGGGGAGTAGTCGTTGGGGTCGTCGCCGATCTCAGTGATCAGCACCCGCACGCCGCGCCGCTGCGCCAACAGGCCGATCGCCGCGGTGACGGAGGATCGGCCGACGCCGCCCTTTCCCGGCAAAAGCACGACTCGTTTCTTGAGCAACTGGTCCAGAACGGGGGCACTCTAACCTCGATGGCTGGCCCCTTCTCCCTCGCTTTTTCGCGTTCGTGCGCTTTCGGGGCGCTGGCGGCGGTCAATCTTCCCGATGGTGTCGAGGCGGTGACAGACCCCGTCCTGGCCCAGCTGCACCCGGAAGAGCGCAAGCTGGCCGCCGCGCTGAGGGCGAGACGGCAGATCGAGTTCACCGGCGGGCGGCTGGCGTTCCGGGCGCTGCGGGCGGATGCGGGGCCGCTGCTCACCGGGGCGGAAGGCCAGCCGCTGGCTCCGGCGGGGCTCTCGGTCTCGGTGAGCCACAAGCGCGACCTGGCCCTGGCGCTGGTCGCCGACGCCGGGGCGGGCACGCTCGGGCTCGACCTCGAGGGCGACGGACGGGAGCGGATGACGATCGCCTCCCGGGTGCTGCGGCCGGACGAGCTCGAGGCGATGCAGCGGCTGCCGGCGGCCGAGCAGTGGCCAGCGGTGCTGCTGTCGTTCGCGCTCAAGGAGGCGGCCTACAAGGCGATTCATCCGCACCTGCGCCGGTTCGTCGGCTTTCAGGAAGCGGCGGTGACGCTGGGCGAGGCGCCGTCGGTGCGGATTCTGACTCGGGCCGAGGAGCCGACGCTGACTCTCGAGGCCGCCTGGGAAGCGCTTCCCGGCGGGCGGGTGTTGGCGCTGGTGCGAGCCCCGCCGAAACCTGTCGTCTGACCCTCAAGATTCTGTGACCTCCGCCCGGGGGCGGCCCGCAACCCATCGGGTTTTCGGCGGACAGGTGTTGGTACGTCACTTGCGCACAGCGGCCACGAGAGCCTCGCCCAAGGAGTCCGACATGAGCCGCCGATTGCAGTCGCTGGGGATGTGGATGGTCGTACTCGCCGTGGGCTGCAGCCCGAACAAGCCGCCCGGCTCGACGCCAGAGAATCCGCTGATCGCCGGCCAGCAGGACTTCACCTCGCTCGAGCGCGACTACTCGAACGATCGCACCACGCTCGACAGCGCGGGGGGCTCGTCACCGGGCGGGTCGCAGAACGCCTCGCCGCCAGCGGCGGCTCCCAAGGCTCCGAGCGGCCGGGAAGGCGCCGTCGAGGAGGCCGACATCTACCGGGTCGACTCCAATCGCCTCTTCTATTTGAACACCTACCGCGGGTTCATCATCTACGACCTGAAGGACCCGAAGCACCCGGCCGAGCTCTCGCGGCTGCCGGTGCACGGCTACCCGATCGAGATGTTCGTCACCACGAACACCGTCTACGCGCTGCTGCGTGACGCGCTCTACGTCACCCAGGACGCCCAGGGCCTGCGCTTCCAGCGGCACAACGTCTCGCAGTTGGTGGCGATCGACATCCGCGACCTGAAGAACCCGAAGGTGCTCAAGACGATCGACATCATCGGAGAGCTCAAGGAGGGCGTCTCGCGGAAGATCGACGACACCGTCTACGTCGTCTCCCACCTGCCGCAGTCGTACTACTACCCCGGCTACCCCTACGACACCGCGCGCACCGAGCAGGCGTGGGTGTACTCGTTCAACGTCGCCGACCCCGCCAACGTGGTGCTCGTCGAGAAGCTCAAGGTCTTCGAGGGTGGCGGCTACAACGCCAGCGGCAACAACAGCTCGACCAGCCGCTGGTTCAAGGGGGTCACGATCTCCGCCACCTCGAACACGCTCCACGTCGTCGAGAACTGGCAGACCTACGGCTGGGTCTCGGGCAACAAGTACAGCTGCGGCGCCTCGACCTCGATGCAGGAGGCGGTGGTGTCGGTGATCGACATCTCGGATCCGACCGGGAAGATCCGCCTGCACTCGCACTTCTCGACCTACGGCGCGCTCAGCGACCAGTTCAAGCAGACCTACGTCAACGACCCGAAGACGGGGAAGGGCTACTACCTCGGCATCTTCCAGCGGCAGGAGTGGAGCTCGATCAACTGCACCGGCACCAGCTTCACCCAGAACACGCTCGAGTCGTGGGACGTCACCGACGGCGCCCACCCGGTGAAGGTCAGCGTGCTGCCGTTCGGCAAGCCCAACGAGACGGTGCGGGGCAGCATCTTCGACACCGTGCGCAGCGTCGCCTTCGCGATCACCGCCCAGCGCATCGACCCGCTCTACGCGATCTCCTTCGCCGACCCGACGCACCTGAGCATCCTCTCGGCGATCGACGGCCTCTCCGGCGACATGAACGTCTTCCGCCAGGTGGGTGACGGGAAGTTTCTCCTCGGCATCGGGCGGGACAACGATGTGACCTGCTCGGGCTATGGCACCCCCTCGACCGGCTGGTCGGCGAACGTCGCGGTGAGCGTGATCGACGTCCACGACCTGAGCGCGATTCGCCTCGTCCAGCGGAAGTGCGTCACCGTCAACAACGCCTCCTGGGTCTGGAGCGATCTCAACTGGAACCTCGACCAGGCACACAAGATGATCGGGCTGCACTCCGACGCGCGGGCGAACGTGATCAGCGTCCCGGTCAACTACTACAGCAAGAGCGGCGGGCAGGACGCGTGGTGGTGGTACCGCCCGGAGTCCGCGGTCGGGGTGATGTCGTTCGACCTCGCGGCGTACGACCCGTCGAAGGACCACCTGAACCAGAAGGTGCTCACCAACCACGGCACGGTGGTGCACGCCAACGGGCACGTCACCCGCAGCATCATCTTCACCCACACCGGCCCGGCGGACCGCCGGATGATGGTGAACCTGAGCGACACCCACGTCTCGGTGACCGACATCGACGACCTCGACGCTCCGGTTCCGCAGTCGGTGATCGAAGTGGCCCCCTACCATCAGCGGCTGTTCCACTTCGGCGACTACGTCGTCGACCAGGTGAACCAGGGGAACCTCTACGACTACCAGCCGTCCGCGAGCGAGTTCCGGGTGAAGCGTGCGGCCAAGGGGCTCGACGAGGGCACGGTGGTGGCGAGCTTCACCGTCGGCCGGGTGCAGCAGGTGGTGCAGTTCAAGGACCTGCTCGTCCTCTTCCGCCAGTCGGACGACGCGGCGGTTCCGTACTACCAGCGCAAGACCCACGCGGTGATCTACGACCTGTCGGATCCGACGAAGCCGGCGCAGATCTCCGAAGCGGAGCTGCCGACGCAGTCGATGCCCTGGGTCTGGTTCGGCTGCGGCGGCTGGGGCTACTACCCGAGCTACTACGGGGGCAGCTGGGCCACGAGTGACCAGGGCCTGGGCCTGCTCGACTGGACCTACAACAACAACACCTCGACCCAGCAGTTGATCTTCCTCGACCTGCGCGAGCCGGCGGCGCCGAAGGTCGCGACCCGGACGCTGGCGGTCCAGGTCTGGAACAACCAGTCCGGCTACACCTCGGCGCGGCAGTACGTGGGCCTGGTCAGCGACGGGGCGGGCCTGATCGCCAACTACAAGGAGAAGGTGGGCTCGTTCGATGTCGGCGGCGGAAACCGCTTCGCGCAGATGAAGTACTACGCGGAGAGCTTCCCCACGGCCGACCTCGTGCCCGCCGCGCCGATCAACATCCCTGGCCGGCTGATTCAGACCTCGCAGAAGAACGGCCAGCGCCGCTTCCTCACCACCGACGACAAGTACACGCTCGTCGCGCAGGCGAACTACACCTACTGGGCCCCCGACGCGCGGCTGCACCTGCTGAAGACAGTCTCCGCGGGCCGGGCGACGCTGCTCGACACGCTCGCGCTCGACGGGATGCAGCTGGGCGACATCGTCGGGGACAACGACCGCCTCTTCATGACGCTCCGCCACGGGTACTACGGGTACTACGGGGCCGGGTACGGCGCCTCTGACTCGGTCACCACGTCCGACGCGCAGTCCGACACCTTGAACATCCTCGACCTGAGCCGGGACCGGCTGACGAAGACGTTCGGCGCGGCGTTGGGCACCTACTCCGCGCAGCTGATGGGGGTCTCTGGTGACCGGCTGTTCGTCAACCTGTCCGGCGACGGTGTGCTCGCGGTCGACGTCAGCAACCTCTCGGCGCCGGTCGGCCAGCACTTCCTGCGCACCCTCGGCTGGGCGACCCACCTCGTCTTCGCCGGCGACCTCGCGTTCATCGCCGCGGGGAACTTCGGGATCTACGAGATGGACCTGGCCTCGAAGCCGACCATCGCCAACAACTGACACCCGGGTCCCCCCGGCGTTCACCTCCCGTTCATCGACGGTCTCCTAGGGTTCCTCTTGCCACCCACCTCGGGTGGCATCGGGCCAGGAGGCGTCGTGATGAAACGGGTGAAAGTCTGGGACCTCGGGGTGCGGATCAGCCACCTGTTGTTCGGGGTGTTGGTATTGGCGGCGTTCCTCACCTGCGAAGAAGACGAGAACACCGCGCTCCACACGCGGGTGGGCCTGGTGCTGTTCGGGGTGGTGGTCTTCCGGGTCGTCTGGGGCTTCGTCGGGACACGCTACGCCCGCTTCGCCCAGTTCGTCCGCACGCCACGCGAGGTTGTCGCGGCGCTGAAGGCGATGGTGCGCGGCGCCCCGAAGCACTTCATCGGCCACAACCCGGTAGGCGCGGTGATGGTGGTGACGTTGTTGGCGACGCTCCTCATCGTCGCCGTCAGCGGGATCGTGCTCTCGCAGGGGCCCGAATGGAGCGGGCCGCTGCCGTTGTCGAAGTCCACGGTCCACGCGGTGAAGGAACTGCACGAGGCCGCGGCCTGGGCGCTGCCGGTGCTGATCGCGCTCCATGTCGCCGGGGTGCTGCTCTCCTCGGTGCTCGAGAAGCAGAACCTGATCCTCGGGATGCTGACGGGCTTCAAGCGGACCTCTGGGCCCACGGCCATCGAGCCGCCCGCGCTCGCCGCACGCACCGCTGGCTTCCTCACCGCCGTCGGGGTGGGAATCGCGGCGGTGATGTTGCTGTGGCGGCTGATGCCGATCGGCAGCGCGGAAGCGGCCACCGGCGCGCTGTCAGCCTACGAGCAGGCCGCGCGCGCCGAGGACTCCGCCTTTGAGCGCTTCGACCCCGCGCGGGGCCGTGCGCTCTACTTCGACGAGCACGACGGCCGCACCGGCAAGGTGTCCTGCGCCACCTGCCATACCGCCGACGCCAGTCGGCCTGGCCGCTCGCCGGCCGGGAAGGTCATCGACCCGCTCGCCCCTTCGGCCAACCCGCAGCGCTTCACTGACACGGCGACGTCCGCCAAGTGGTTCGACCGCAACTGCAAGCAAGTCCTCGGGCGCACCTGCACCGCGCGCGAACGCGGCGACTTCCTCTCGTACCTGCTCACCCTTTGACCCGGACAACTCCGATGACCTCGAAACACTTCTTGCTCGCAGTCTCGATGGTGGCGCTGGTCGTCCCCGCGGTCACCCGCGCCGACGACGACGATGATGACGAGGCCTCGGAGCACGAGCGCCGCCCTGGGCGAGGGCACGGCGCGACTTCGGCGGAGGTGTTCCAGGCGACCCCGGCGGGAAAGAAGTACGCCGCCGAGTGTGGCAGCTGCCACCTCGCCTTCCCGCCGTCGATGTTGCCGTCGCGGTCCTGGAAGGCGCTCCTCGCCGGGCTCAACGACCACTTTGGACAGAACGCAGAGCTCGACCTGGCCTCACGCAGACAGCTCGAAGAGTTCTTCCTCGCCAACGCCGGGGCCGACGCGGCGGGCCCCGCCCCGCTGCGCATCACCGAGCAGGGCTGGTGGCGCCGGGAGCATCGGGAGCTGAACCCGGCGGTGTTCCATCGGAAGGCGATTCTCACCCCTGCGAACTGTGGCGCGTGCCACCCGGGCGCGAATCAAGGTGCGTTCGGTGAGCATCAGGTACAGGTTCCCCTGGATGCGCCTGCTGCTCGCTGAAGACACGGAGTCGCTCGCGCAGAGCCTGGCCACCGGTCTGACCGAGCAGGGCTACACGGTGGATGTGGTCGGCGACGGCGAGAGCGCGCTCCACCTCGCCACCGAGCTGCGCTTCGACGTGATCGTCCTCGATCGGATGATGCCGCGCCTCGACGGGGTCGCGACGCTGCGCGCGCTGCGTCAGCGGGGAGTGAAGGCGCCAGTGCTGTTGCTCACCGCGCTGGGCGAGGTCCAGCACCGGGTCGAGGGACTCGATGCGGGCGCGGACGACTACCTGATCAAGCCGTTCGCCTTCACCGAGCTGCTCGCGAGGCTGCGTGCGCTGGTTCGCCGCGAGTTCGGCCAGACGTCGAACACCGTCGAGGCGGGCCCGCTGGTGCTCGACCTCGGCGCCCGCTGCGCACGGGTCAAGGGCCAGACGCTCGATCTCACGGCGCGGGAGTACGCGGTGCTGGAGCTGTTGGCGATGAAGCCTGGGGTCACCTGGTCGCGCACCCAGTTGGCCGAGCACCTCTACAACGAAGAGGCCGAGCGCGACTCGAACGTCATCGACGTCTTCATCGCGCGTCTGCGCCGCAAGCTCGACGCTGCCGGGCTCGTCGGGGCCGAGCTGATCGCGACCCAGCGCGGCCTGGGCTACCGCTTCGATCCTCCCGCGAGCGCACCATGAGCCTGCAGCTGAAGCTGGTGCTGTTGGTGCTCGGGCTCACCGTTCTGCTCCTGTGTGGGCTGGGGCTGGTGGTCGGAGCCGCGCTTCCCGGGTGGACCCAGGAGGTGGTGGACGCGGAGCTCTCTCGGCGCGCGGCGGCGCTGACCCATGAGGTGCAGTTCGAGGACGGCGCGCTCGAACTCGACGACGACGACGACGGCCTTGCCTTGCGCGGCCTCCCGTTTCGAATCGAGACCGAAGGCGGAGCCCTGTTGCTCGGGAGCGACGCCTGGCCAGCCGCGACGCTGTCTGGGCTCGGCTTCACCACCGCCCAGACCCGCGGTGGAGAGCAGGTGCGCGTGCTCTCGGTGGCCTTCCGTCCTGAGCACGGAGGAGACGACCGCCTCGTTCTGAGGGTCGCGGCCCCGCTGACCGCGGTGTCCGGCGTCGCCCAGCGTTTCCGCGACGGGCTGCTCGTCGCCCTGCTGCTCGCCGCGGTCTTGAGCACGCTCGGCGCGGCCATCCTCGCCCAATGGTTCCTCGCTCCGCTGCGCAAGCTGTCGGGCGCGGTGGACGCGCTCGAGGCCAGTTCGCTCGTGGGTCGGCTGCCGACGCAAGGCATGGATCCCGCGCTCCGCCGGCTCGCGGATGCCTTCAACGGCCTGCTCGACCGGGTCGCCTCGGTGGTCGCCGGTCAGCGGGAGTTCGTCTCGAGGGCGAGCCACGCGCTTCGGACGCCGCTCGCCAGCACGCTCACCCAGGCCGAGGTGGCGCTGATGCGCGAGCGCACACCGGAGAGCTACCGCGCCACGCTCGAGGCGATCGCCGCGACGACGCGGGGGGCCGCCCAGCTCACCGATGGTCTGCTCGCGCTCACCCGGGCGGACGCCGCGGCGACGCCCATCGCGCTCCAACAGGTGGACCTGACCCACCTGGCCGTGGAACTGCGGCAGCTCTTTGGGCCGCGCGCCGACGCCCTGGGTCTGGGGCTCGAGTTCGTCGTCCCTGATGGCTTGACGGTTCGCTCCACCCGCGCACGGCTGCGCGAGATGCTCGACGCGCTGCTCGACAACGCCGTTCGCTACACGCCGCGCGACGGAAAGGTGCGCTTCGAAGCACGCACCGAGGGCAAGACGGTGACGCTGGAGATCCGGGACACCGGCCCGGGTCTCAGCCCGGACGACCGGGTGCACGCGTTCGATCGCTTCTTCCGTGGCACCGCCGCGGCCGCCTCGGGCCAGCCGGGCAGCGGGCTGGGCCTGGCAGTGGTGAAGGCGCTCGCCGACTCCGAAGGAGCCGAGGTCACGTTCGGCGACGCGCCCGGTGGAGGCGCTCGGGTGCTGCTGCGCTTCGCCGGGCCTCAGGGACTTTAGCCCTTGCAGCGTCCAGCCCAGGCCTTCAGGTCTGGGCCGCAGGTCGGGGTGCAGCTCCACTTGCCCCCGAGACACTGGCAGCCGCTGGCGAGGCAGACGCCGCAGCTCTGAGCCCCGCAGTCGGTGAGGCAGCCCTCGGGATTCGGGTCCGCGCAGCCGGGCGCGGCGCAGAAGCCGGTGCAGCAGCCGGGCCCGTCGCACGACAGGTGGCAGTACGCGCCAATCGAACAGCTCTGGCCGCCGCTGCACGCGCCGCAGCCCTGTACGGGAGCGCACTCGCAGACGTCGCACCCGTTGCGCAGCAGCTTCGCGAAGGGCGCGGGGCAGGCGGCGCACTGCTTCGGGGTACAGGGCTCGCAGTGCTGCGAGATGCACAGGCCGTTGGCGGGGCAGTCGGCGTCGGTGGCGCACTTGGGGCACGCGCTGCAGTCGCGGGCGATCGACGTCACCTGGGTGCCGTTGCAGGTCAGCGTCGTCATGCAGCAGGGCGGCTCGGCGCGCGGACACTGGGTGATCCCGACGCACGCATCTCCGACGGTCGCCTTGTCGAGCGCGAGCCGGCAGTCCGCCCAAGGCAGCTTGGGTGGTGGCTCGCGGGTGAGCACCTCGCCGCTGGGCAGTTCGCAGGAGGCGAGGGTGAGCAACAACAGCAGGCGCTTCATCGGCCCCCCCAGCTGGCGACCAGGCTCAGCGAGCCGCTCGCGAACGCGCCGCCCAGCGCCGCGATCGGCAGGCCGTCGATCTTCCCGTAGGGGGCCCACGCCCCGCCGGCGCTGCCGTCGAGATCCAGCGCCAGCCAGTCGGTGAGCCGCAGCGCCATGGCGAGGCCGAGGCCGCCTCCGAGCACCGGCCCGTCGACGCGGCTGGCGGTGAAGGGGACGAGCGGGGTGGCGGTGATCGCCCCGTAGCCGAAGACGCCGTGTGCGCTCCCGCAGGCTTGCCACCAACGCGCGCGAACGCAGGCGAACGTCAGCTCCGGCTCGGCGGTGATCGAGAAGAGCGTCACCGTGCCACCCTTGGTCTCGACGGTGCCCCAGGCGCCGTTGGCGGACAGCCCGAGGAAGCCGCGCTGCAGCCTCAGCTGGGGGCCGAAGCGCGCGGGCCCGAGCCAGAGCGCGGCCTGGGTCACGGCGCCGAGGCTGACCCGCCACGCCGAAGGAGCCTCGTCGGCGAGCGCGGCGGTGAAGAGCGAACCCCGCAGGGGAGACGAAGGGGACGGCGGGCCCGCGGGCTCGGCGGCGATCGAAGCCTGGGGCCGGAGCGCGACGCGCTCTTCCACAGCGGGCGCGATGGGCAGCGGGGCGATGGGCTCCTCGGGAGGCGGAAGTCCGGTCAGCGCCCGTCCACGCTCGGTGATTAACAGCGCGAGGACGCGGGCCCGGCTGCTGCGCGACAGCTCAGGCAGCGCCAGCTGCTCCCGGCGCTCGAGCTTCCCGGGCGCGGTGAGCACCAGCTCCCAGCCCGTCTCGCTGCAGTGCACCTCGACCCGCGCGCCCTCGGGAGGATCGGCCCACTCGAGCTTCAGCTGCCGCTCGAGCGCGGCGGGCTCGAAGTGCGCGTCGCAGCCGGAGACGTCGAGCTGCAGCGGCGCGGCTCCCAGGGTCACCGCCAGCATCAGCGGGGTCACGGGCGCTGGCGCTCGGGAGTCGCGAGCCAGACCCTCAAGCGGGCGGCGTGCGCCCCTTCGGGAAACCGTTCGAGCAGTTGGAGCGCCGCGGCGCGCGCTTCGGCCCCCTGACCGGCGGCAGTCAGCGCCTCGACGCGGCGGGCGAGCGCGTCCTCCGCGAGAGGCCCCACGCCAGGGCTCGTCGCCGCCTGGGCGAAGTGGGCCGCGGCGTCGATGGGCCGGTTGAGCTTCTCCAGCTCCAGCCGTCCCAGGGTGAACGCGGCCGTCGCAGTGCCGGGATCCGCCGGTGCGACCGCGAGCAGCCGCTGCAGCGCCACCGCTGCCTGGGGATCATGGCCGGTCGAACGCGCGGTGTCGGCGAGCGCGAGCAGTTCGTCCGGGCGGGAGGTGCTCTTGACGGTCGTCTCGAAGCCGGCGCGCTCGAGCGCTGCCCAGGCGGTGGCGAAGTCTCCGCCGGCAGCGGCCGTGCGCCATTGCGACGGGTCCGCCGGCTTCTTCGTCTCCATGGGCTTCTTGACGTCGGGCAGCCTCTCGGGGACAGGCGCGGGAGCGGGTGGCTCGGAGCTTGGTTCCTTCGCGGCCTGCGGCGCGGCGAGGTACTGGCTGTGAGCGGCCTCGAGGCGCACCAGGTGGTCGGGCAGTTGCTCGCTGCGCACGACGACGGTGCCGCGCTCGACGCTCACCCGCACTCCGGCCGCGTCGCGCTCGACGGTGAAGATCGTCCCCACGACCTCGACCGTCGCCAGCCCGGCCTCGACGAGCCACTGGCGGTGCGCTTTGGGATTCACTTCGAAGCGCGCTTTCCCCTGGCGCAGCAGCACCGTCAGCTTCCCTGGCTGGTTCGCCACCACCTCGGCCTGCGTCTGCGCCTGCAGGCTCATCGATGAGCCGTCGGAGAACTTCAGCTCCCGCGCCGCGTCGCCCTGGATCGCGGTGGCCAGCGGCGTGCCGTCGCTGAGCGCGAGCGGCTGGGGCTCGCCGGGCGCCAGCAACCAGGCGGTGATCAGGAAGCCGGCGGCGACCGACACCGCGAGCGCAAAGCGGGGCGAGAAGGTGCGCGGCGGCGCGTGGCGCGCGGCCTGGACGCCGCGGGCGATCGCCTGGATCCGCGCGTCGTCCAGCACCGGCTCGAGGTGTGCGTCCAACGGTCCCTTGATCGGCGGCTGGGAGCTCATGACGGCATCTCCACGGTGACCACGTTCTGCACCGCCGCCGAGGCGGACGCCAGCCGGCGCTTGGCGGTGGCCAGCGAGCAGTCGCAGCCGGCCGCCACCTCTTCGAGGGTGCAGCCGAGCACGAAGCGCAGCGTCCACGCGGTGCGCTCGGCCTGCGGCAGCCCGGCGACCACCGCGTCGAGCTGCTTTAGCTGCGCACGGATCAGCGGGCTCGCTTCGGTCGAGGCCATCGTCTCGAAGGTCGCCGCCTGCTCAGCGTCGTCGCGGAAGAGGCGGAAGAGCCGCGAGAACCGCGCGCGGCGGTGAACGAGGCAGACGGCGATCTGCGCGAGCCAACCGCGAAACGCCGCCGGCTGCGCCAGCTGCGACAGCTTGCGAAACGCGATCACGAACGTCTCCTGCGTCAGGTCGTCGACGTCGCTGCTGGCGCGTCC
>JAYVRT010000491.1:0-1749 GCA_043776025.1 Archangiaceae bacterium
AGGAGTGGGCGAAGCGGTCCTCCCTCAGCGGCACCGCCGCGGGGGCGGGGGGCGCCTCAGCCGCCGCGGGCCTCGCCTCGTCGCGCCGGAAGTTGTCGAGGGCGATTCGATCGAGCTCCGCCGCGTCGAAGAAAGGGAAGATCGCCTTCCCGTCGAGCTCGATCGCGATCAGCTCGGCCCCGTGGAGGCCGATCAGGCTCGGGGGCGCGTTGGGGTGCGCAGCGACGATCCCGAAGCCCCCCTTGAGCAGCTCGACCAGCCGCACTGGAGCGATCGCCGCCTGCGGGGAACGCCGCAGGTAGACGTCTTGCGCCAGCACCCGGGCGACGGTCAGCTTTGCCAACTCGCGAAAGCCGGGCAGGGTGGTCGCGAGATCCGAATCCTCGGGCTTTTGGGCGGGCTGTTTCTCGAACAGCACCCGGTACGCCTCGCCGTTCTCTCCGACCATGTGGAGCCGGGTCGTCGCCGGCGCCGCGTCGGCTTCCACGCTGGCCCCCAGGCGCTTGAAGAGGATCCCCAGCGGCCCCTTCTCCAGCACCGAGCGCGCGGCTTCTTTCTCTTCGCCCTGGTTCACCGCGTAGCGCCCAATCATTCGCCACAGCCCGCCGCTGCTGGCTTCCTGCTCGACGAAGGTCTTCCACGCCTGCTCATCGGCGCCCTGCAGCTCGCAGCCGAACCCCACGGCGCCTTCGGTGGCCACGCGCACCACCGCGGCGGTGCCGGCCAGGGTGCGGTTGTCGGGGAGGTGAAGCGTGAAGGCGAACGTCGTGCCGACCTCGGGGGCCGGCGAGCAGGGGGCGCTGAAGCCGAAGAGCGAGATGTCCTCGGTCGCGGTCTCCAGCTCTCCGGTCGGCAAGCTCAGCCGAAGCCGGAGGTTGGCGGGGTACCGGGGTGAACGGCGATCGTCTTGTGACACCGTTACCCCAGGGGTTGAATCACATCAGGATGAAGTCGTGCGCACGAACCGTCTTCCGGCCGTTCTGCTTCGCGCGCTTCGCCGCCTGCTCGAGCAGCCAGTAAACGTAGCCGTTGAGGCCGTCGAGCGCGTCGCCCGCAACGTTGCACTGCGCCTTCTTCAGGATCGCCTTCGCCTTGCTTGCAATCACCAGCGGCTCCATCTGCTTCTTCGCCATGTCGTTGCTCCTTGGGTCAACAGGGGGGGGAGTTGCGGCGTGCTTCATACCGTTCCGCCGCGCCTGTCACTACTGCTTGATCAGCTTTGGGAAGCCCGGTTCCTTCGGGTTCGTCCCCGCGGTCGTCTCTCGCGTCGCCAGGCCCGTCGTCCCGGTAACGCAATAGTCGTAGGTCTTGCTCGAGTTGGTGAGGGTCAGGACGTTGCCCGACACGGTATACGGCCCGGTGTCGTTGATGTTGGCGGGCGAGCTCAGGCTGCAGACGCAGGAGCCGGCGCTGACGGCGCAGGTGCCGGTGAAGCCGTAGGTGGCGAGGCTGCTGTTGATCTGAGAGCACCCGAACGCGCCCCCGCAGAGCGTGCCGCCGATGGTCGCGGTCAGGCTGACCGAGCCGGTCACTTTCCGAGTGGCGTTCGTCGGGGTGAAGATCAGGTAGCCGCTGAGCGTGCCGGTCTTGTTGGTCAGGCTGGTCTTCCCCGCGCCGCACACCGAGTCGAGCCCGCTGGTCGTCGACGCGAAGTCGGAGTCGGGGATGCAGACCGAGCTGTAGATCCACGTACCGGGGACGGCGCCACCGCAGGGCGTGAAGGCAGGGCAGGTCGCGGCGAAGCTGATC
>JAYVRT010000492.1:0-1749 GCA_043776025.1 Archangiaceae bacterium
CTTTGGTGCGATCGAGCACCGCGATCGCGGTCGCCGTCTTCGGCAGCGCCTTCATGAAGGCCGACGACGACCAGGGCCGGTAGAGCCGCACCTTGAGCACGCCGATCCGCTCGCCGTGGGCCAGCCGCGACTCGACGTACTCGTGGGCCACCTCGGCGCCCGAGCCCATCGCGATGATCACCCGCTCGGCCTCGGGGTGCCCGAAGTAGTCGAAGAGCCGGTATTGCCGGCCGGTGAGTCCGGCGAAGCGATCCATCACCGCCTGCACCGTGTCGGGACAGGCGGCGTAGAAGGGGGAGCAGGCCTCTCGGGCCTGGAAGAAGGTGTCGGGGTTCTGCGCCGAGCCGCGGAGCACTGGGCGATCGGGGTTGAGCGCCCGGGCGCGGTGGCCGGCTTCGGCCTCGAGGCTCAGCAGCTGCCGCAGCACCTCGTCGGGGATCACCTCGAGGCGAGACAGCTCGTGCGAGGTGCGGAAGCCGTCGAAGAAGTGAAGGAAGGGGATCCGCGCCTCGAGCGTCGCCGCGTGGGCGACCGCGGCCAGGTCATGGGCCTCCTGCACCGAGCCGGAGCACAGCAGCGCGATCCCGATCTGCCGACAGGCCATCACGTCCGAGTGGTCGCCGAAGATCGACAGCGCGTGGGTGGCGAGGCTCCGCGCCGCCACGTGCATCGCGAACGGCGTCAGCTCGCCGGCGATCTTGTAGAGGTTGGGGATCATCAACAGCAGGCCCTGCGAGGCGGTGAAGGTGGTGGTGAACGCCCCTGCCTGCAGCGCCCCGTGCACCGTGCCCGCCGCGCCCGCCTCGGACTGCAGCTGCACCACCTCGGGCACCCCGCCCCACAGGTTCTTCTGACCCGCCGCCGACCACTCGTCCGCCAGCTCGGCCATCGCCGAAGAGGGGGTGATGGGGTAGATGGCGATCGTCTCGCTGAGGCGGTGGGCGACGTGGGCGGCGGCTTCGTTGCCGTCCACCATCAGGATCTCGCGTTCGGACATGGGCCAGCCGTAAGCACAGACAGCGCCGCGCGCGCGGCGGTTGATCTGGATCAAGCGGCGCGGGGAGTTACGCCCAACTCGACCGGCGAAGCGCTTGCGTTGGGCGCGTGGCGGCGCAAGCCCTGCGCGTCAGGCCACGGGGAAGGCGACGGTGAAGGTGCTGCCCCGCCCCAGCTCGCTGGCGACGTGGATCATGCCGCCGTGCGCTTCGACGATGCGCTTCACCGTCGGCAGGCCGATGCCGGTGCCGCGGCCGGGCGGCTTGGTGGTGAAGAACGGCTCGAAGATCTGATCGAGCAGCTTCGGCTCGATGCCGGTGCCGGTGTCACTGACCCGGATCTCCACCGTCGCGACGCCGTCGCCGAGCAGCTTCGGCGCGGCCTCGAGAACAATCGTCCCTCCGTCCGGCATCGCGTCGGCGGCGTTGACGCAGAGGTTCTGCAGCACCTGGTACAGCTGCATGCTGTCGACGACCAGCGCGGGCAGCGCCGGTGGGATCATCGCCTCGAAGACGATCGGCCGGCGGATCGCCCGGGTCAGCTGGGCGGTGTAGGTGCGCAGCAGCTGGGTGGTGTTGATCCGCGTCCTCACGCCCTGCCCGCCGC
This sequence comes from Archangiaceae bacterium, assembly GCA_043776025.1. GTDB lineage: Bacteria > Myxococcota > Myxococcia > Myxococcales > Myxococcaceae > JAYVRT01. The sequence continues at coordinate 1,603 of JAYVRT010000492.1, forward strand.
GGACGAAATCGAGCAGCTGGCGGATCATCAGCGTCGCCCGCTTGCTGCTCTCGGCCATGTCGGCGATCGCCTCGGCTTCCTCCTCCTCGGTGCCACCGGACTGGAGGAACGCCACCCCTGAGACGATCGGGGTCATGATGTTCGCCA
>JAYVRT010000493.1:0-5576 GCA_043776025.1 Archangiaceae bacterium
CCGCTGATCGAGGTCGAGCCGGCGGCGAAGTCGTACCAGACCGCCGCCGACGCGCTCGAGCGGCTGGCCGCGACGGCGACCCGGCTTGGCCTCACCAGCCTGGCCGCGGTGGCGCCCGAGGGAGGCCGCAGCGCGGAGACGATCGCCGTCGAGGCGAAGCGGGTGGGCGCGGCGCTCCACGGGCTGGCGCTGCTCTCCGGCCCGACGGTGGCCGACTCGAGCGAGAAGGAACTGGCCGAGGCGCGGCGGCTGCTCGCCGGTTGGCGCAGCGACCCCGCCTTCGCAAAGGACGTCCGCGAATCGCGCGCGTTCCCGGTGAACCAGGGCGCCCAGCGTGAGCACTCGGCGATCATCGGAGTCGCCCGCCGCGAGCTGCTGGTGGGCTTCGTCGGCAAGCCGAGCACCCAGTTGATCACGCCCGGTCCGTTCGACATTTCCCCCGCCGAACAGCGCTACCTGGTGCCGGTGTTGGTGACCCGTGGCGGGCTGGCGAAGGCGACCGCGGCGACGATCGATCGCGCGGCGCTGCGAGGCATCTGCGAGACGGCGAAGCGTCAGTCGAACGAGATCGAAGGCGCGCTCGTCGACGCGCTGCGGGCGAAGTAGCTCGGGGCGGCCATGGCTCGCGGCAGACGTCGCCTGCCATCACGCCAGAGGGTTGCTCCAATGAACCCCGACGAAGCGTGCGAAATCGGAGTCGGTCGAGCACACCTCGAGTCCGTGCTCGAGAGCGAGAGCAGCGAGGTGTGCATCCGGCATCAGGTTCGCCGCGCCGCCACGCTGGAGGAGCAGTTCGCCGAGGACCTCCGCATGCCGCTCGGTCGGTTGGGGAATCCACACCGGCTCTGCCGCCAACCAGTCCTCGACGTGTCCCCACGCCGCCTTCAGTGACAGGGGGCGCGGGTAGATTCGCGCGTTGGTGATGATTCGCACAAAACCGATGAGGCTTGCCCACGGCAGTCCAACCCGTGGTGCATTCCAAAGTTGGTCCTCGAGCCAGGCTTTGGCCTTGGCGTGACCCTCCTGGCGATTGACGGCAATGAGCAGCACGTTGACGTCGATCAGGATCACTTGAAGTTCTCACCTTCCGCGATCGCGATCGCCTCCCAGACGTTGTCGATGGGAATGAGCGGTTCGCCACAGTCCGCGGTCCGCTGAACGGGGCGCTTGCGGCGGCTGGGCGATGGCCCTTCGGTCAGCGCGAGGCGCAGTGCGTCGTTGATCAACTGCTTGAGTCCGATTCGGCTGGCCCTCATCCGTTGCTTCACCAGCGCTGCAACATCGTCTTCAAACGTGACGGTGGTTCGCATGATGCTCAGAGCATAAAGACGGTGATGCGTTGATGCAACGCGGGAACGACAGCCCGCTGGGATCGCACGGCCGGATGTCGCCCGACTCGATGGCGTGGCTCAGCCGAGAGGTCGGGTGAACATCACAGCGAGAAGGCGAAGCGCGACTCGCCCTCGGCGCAGCGGACCCAGATCCACTCGAGATCGCGATCGTGCTCGGTGCCGTCCTGGGTGAAGCGGGTCATCATCACCCCGTCCCACTCGCCGGCCCGCAGCGACCCGAGCCAGAAGTGGAGGTTGTTCGCCAGCCGCAGCTCGCAGCTGGTCCAGTTGAAGTTGCTGTCGTTGAAAATGGTGAAGCGGCGCAGGTGCCCGATGCCGTTCACCTCGGCCCGGCCGCGGAGCATCGGCCGCGGCAGCTGAGGTGCGTTCGTGGCCGAGGCAACGGGCCCCCGCGCGGGCAGAGGCGCCGACGCCGGGGGAGGGGGTGGCACGGACAGCGCTGGCGGCCCTGGCACCCGGGCGAACTTGATCTCCTTCTGCCGCTTCGCCTCCTCGTCGGGGCTCACCCGGGCAAGGCTCTCCCAGACCTCGAGCACCGTGGCTTTGCCACCGGCGCGGTACTCGTCGGTGTCTCCGATGCGCTCGCCGAGGATCATCACCTCGATCCCCACCCGAAGGCCGCGGTTGGTCCCGGCTCGCAGGAAGTAGTCGCCCTTGTCCTTGAAGACCTCGACGGTCCTCGGGTCGGCGGTGAGCAGGGCGAGCAGGAGCAGGTGCATGGCGGGCGCGAGCATACGCCCGTGCCCGGCAAAGCCAGCACGTCAGCGGCAATCGTACTTCTGCAGCTGCGCCTTCTCGTCGGTGCGGTACAGGTAGAGGACGCCACCCTCGTCGGCGACGACCAGCTCGCGAAACGTCTCGTCGGCGTTGGTGTTCGCCGGCAGCTCCGCACGGCCCAGTGGGCGACCGTCGGTCGGGTCGAGGCACAGCAGCAGCACCTGGTGGCGCGGCGGCGCGTCGGCCGGGGCGCCCGCGAGCACCACCTGGGTGAGCGCTCCGAGGTAGATGATCCCGCTGCGGTCGGTGTCGAGCAGCGTCAGCGCCAGCACCGGCTCGGCGAGGCGGTACTCCCGTTGAAACCGCTGCTGCCTCGACGCCTTGTCGATCGCCCCGACGTAGACCCGATCTTCTCCGGGCGCAGAGATCCCCGCGGTGAGGTACGCCGTCCCGTCGTGCGTCAGCCGGCCGGGGACTTCTTCTCGCTCGGTGTCCGCCTTGCCGGCGGTGGTACCGATCTTCACCTGATCGCCATGCTCGCGCTCGACGTAGACGTCGTTGCCGTCACTGAAGACGCCGGTCGCGCCGCCGCCTTCGGGCAGGTTCTTCCCTTCGATCGGGAGGTCCCCCACCGGCTTTCCGTCGGGGCCGATCAGCGCCACCGACTTATCGAGGTTCCGGTCGAGGACCAGCGTCGTCCCATCCTTCGCCAGGGCCACGTCCTGCGCCCCCTGCACCGGCAGCGGCGTGGTGCCCGTCACCTTTCCGGTCTTGTCCATCCGCACCAGGCGGCTGTTGACCTGGTCGAGCACCACCACGTTGCCGCGGGCGTCGATCGCCAGGCTCATCGGCCCCTCGGGGTTCGCCTGGTCCTCGCGCTTGCGCCCCAGCTGCTTCTCGCCGCCGCCCCAGCCAAAGGTGGCGAACACCGCGCCCTGGCCGCTGCCCGACGCCGTCGGCATCTGACCCGCGTCGACCTGGCGCGCCCGCGACCGCAACGCCTCGAGCGAGCGCTTCACCGTCGGCTCCTCGTCGGCCACCACCAACCCCTTGCTGTCGTCCTCGAGCTTCGGCCGGCTGTCGGGCCACGCCATCACCGCCAGCACGAGCACACCGGCAATCACCGCAACCACCGCGACCACCCAGTTCTGCGAACGGTTCATGGACGCGCGCCGATAGACCACAACTTCCCCCGGTGGGGCACTGTCACCTTCAGGTGACGGCGACTGAATCCGAAACGTGACGTCGTCACCCAGGCCGGATCATCCGCCGCTTGTTTCGATCGCAGACGGTGCGCGCTGCAAAGCCGCTTTGCGGCCCACCCTGTGCGCCCCTCTGAAGAAGCGCGCTGGCACGACTCTGGCTGAAGTGTCTTGCCGAGCAGTGATTTCGCCAACGGATGTCGAGGGGAGCACGGAACTCATGAACGCAAAGGTGACAGTCGGAAAGGGTCTTTGGTTGGCGGCGGCGCTGGCGCTGGCGGGGTGCGCGGGCACGGCAAGTGACGCTGGAGGAGGCGTCGACAGCGACGTCCTCACTGGCGCGCCAGACGAGACCGGCTCGATCAGCAGCGAGCTCTCCACCGGGGTGGCGATCGGCTCCCACCTGAAGACCACCGCCGCGCTCAACCTGCGCACCGGCGCCGGCACCGGCTACCGAATCCGCCTCGTCATTCCCAACGGTGGCACGGTCGTCACCGTCAACCGGACCAGCCCCGCGGGCGGTTGGTACAACGTGAAGTACAACGGCATCGAGGGCTGGAGCTACGGCAGCTACTTGAACCTCGTGTCCTCTGGCGGCGGTGGTGGCTCGACGCCTCCTCCTCCCCCGGCCTCGGGCGGCGACAACATCACCTCCAACACCCGGGGCGGCGCGATCCTCCGGGCAAGGTCCGGCGTCGGCTTCTCGTACTACTGGGGGCACGGCTCCTGGCTGCCCGGCGCCGCCTCGTCGAGCCACGGGTCTTGCTACGGCAGTTGCCCCAGCTGCAGCCACTCCGGCCGCTACGGCGCCGACTGCTCGGGCTATGTCGGGAAGATCTGGGAAGTCCCCGCGAGCAACTCGACGCTGAGCAGCGACTCGCACCCCTACAGCACCTGGAGCTTCGCGGGGGCCAGCTCGCAATGGCACGCGATCTCCCGCTCGTCGGTGCTCAAGGCCGACGCGCTCGTCTACAACACCAACGGCGCCGGCCACATCTTCCTCTACGAGTCCGGCGACGGTTGGGGCTCGATGTGGGCCTACGAGGCCAAGGGCTGCAGCTACGGCATCCTCCACGACCTGCGCACCGCCTCGAGCGCGTACAAGGCGATCCGCCACTACTAGCCAGGCGGCGAATCACGGGCTTGTCGCGAACGAATCTACTGGCGGCGCCACGCTCTGTGTCCTACGAGCAGCGCGTCGTCATCAAGGGAACCCGGTGAGATTCCGGGACTGCCCCGCAGCGGTAATCAGGAACGAAAGCCTTCAACAAGCACTGGGGATGTCGATCCCGGGAAGCGACGGCCGGTAGGAAGCAGCTGAGCCTGAGAGTCCGAAGACCTGGTGACGGCGTGGTTGTCCAACTGCTCCGAGGGGAGCGTGGGGACGGGAAAGCGCCGGCTCACCCATTGCGCACGCTCTGCCGTTCACACGTCATCTTCGACGAGCTCACGAACCCGCGGGGGTTCAAGAGGTCGAAATGTCGTCAATGATTCGATGGGTGCCGTACGCCGCGTTGTGTCTCGCCGTTGCAGCGTTCAACGGGTGCAGCTCTGGCGGCGGTGGAACTGGAGGCGGCACCGGCGGTGGCACAGCTGGCGGCGCCGGCGGTGGCTCTGCGGGTGGTTCAGGCGGAGGGACCGCGGGTGGTTCAGGCGGAGGTGGCTCTGCGGGTGGTTCAGGTGGAGGGACCGCGGGGGGTTCAGGCGGAGGTGGCTCTACCGGTGGTTCAGGCGGAGGGACCGCGGGCGGCGATGGTGGGTACCTCCTCGCGGACGGCGGCCTCGACTGCCAGCGCGTTCCGCTCGACCCAAAGCTGGGAACCCTGATTGTTGGAGCCGGCTTCACCGTTCAGGAAGCTCCGGTGCTGCCCGCGGGCGTCATCGCGGTCGAGCGCAACGGCGCGACCGCGAGCTCCCCTTTGTTCGCTCTGGGCACCACCGATGCCGGGTTCGGAGTCTTTGGGCTTGGCAGCTGGCCGACGCTCGCGCGAGCGGCGACCTCCCAGCCGCTGATCGCGCCGGCCGACGCGACCGCAACCGTCTTCCCGAACAGCTTTCTCATCAGCAACGGGACCGCGCTCCTTGCCGGGTACACCAAGTCGGGGTCCACCGTTCCGGGCAATGTCCTGCTCTTCAACCCGGGGACGACGCCCACCGCGGCATGGGTAAACGCACCGGGCAACTACTCGGCGACCGCGGTCAACAACCGCTTCGTCCTCAACTCCCTGGGCCTGGGTACCGCGGCCGGGGCCGCCGTCTACGCGCTCAACAGCGCGACGACACCGGCGACGGGCGCTACCCTCGC
>JAYVRT010000494.1:0-5571 GCA_043776025.1 Archangiaceae bacterium
GCGGCGTGGATCAACAAGCCCAAGTCGGCGGACGGGAGCGTGATCGCGAGAGCTTAAATTCTGAAGCCGGGTGTCTCATTCACGTTGACAGGTTCCGCAAGCGCAAGTGGGTGCCTGTCCCGGGGAAGAAGGCGAAGCGCGCATTGCGACGCCCGCCGACGGAATGGGTGACCAAAGAGTTCCCCAAGCTCGCCATCGTGACGCAAGACCTCTGGGACCGGGTGCGGGCGAGGCAGGCGAATCGAAAGGCAACCTCGAAGGGCCGGGCACCCGGCGAAGCAACGGCGACGCCGTACCTGCTTTCCGGGCTCTTGCGCTGCGGCACCTGCGGCAGCTCGATGAGCATCGTGAGCCGCCAAGTGAAGAACGGCCGCCGTTACCCAACCTTCGGCTGCTCGGCCTACCGGTCGAAGGGAGAGAGCATCTGCTCAAACCGTATGACGGTCTCGGAAATGAAGGTCACCTCCAGGGCGTTCGCCGCGATTCAAACTCTGCTCGACGACCCGGCGTTGCCCAACGCCTTTTTCGCCGGTTTCAACGAGCGTCTGAGCGAAGAGCGGCACGGGGTAGCTGCCCACATCGACCCGGAGATCGCCGAACTTGAGAAGCGCGCCCACAACCTAGGCGAGGCCATCGCCGTCTCGGGTTGGTCCATGACGCTAAGCAGCCAGCTCAAGGCCGTCGAGGAGAGGCTGACGCAGCTGCGCGCCGTTGCCGCCGCCCAGACCACGAACCAAACCAAGCCAGTGGTGGCTCTCGATGCCGAGCAGCTCCGGCGCTACTTCGGAGAGCTGGCGCTCCTGGTGGACGCTGCCCGCACCACCGGCACGGGGAACCCGAAGGCCTGGCTGGGGGAGGTAAAGCTCACCCCTCGCGAGGTGGACGGGCGCCGGTTCTACAGAGCCAGTGGCCTGATAAGACTCGACCCGACCACTCTTTCGAATGGCCGGGCCGAGAATCCCTCTAGGGGGTATTGCGGGGGCCTTGTTCACTCCCTAAAGGACTTTGGAATTACCTGGGAAATCGACGTGCCGCCGAGGGAGCGAGTGGCTCGAGCGGGCTGACGCGTCCATCTGCGTCGCTTCCCTACTTCTTCTTGTTCTCGGCGTACCAGACGATCTGCTCCGCAAAGTGCTGCAGAGTCCCGTCGCCGTGGGCGTAGTTCTTGATCTCCGCAGGCGTGACCTTGCCGTCTTTGGTGTTGCTCTTCTTATGGGTGGCGGCGTTACCCTTGTACGAGTCGACCGCTTCGAGCTGTTTGATCGACAAGTCGACCGCGGCCTTGAGCCCTGAAACGCTGACGGTGCCGGGGCCGATCAAACCCTGCCAGCGATTGCCCACGATGGACGCCTTGAACTTGTTGATGGCGTGCACCGTGACGTCCCCGACCGTCTTTCGACCCGCCCTCAGCTCCTGGGCAGTCAGCGTCCCGTCCTTGTTGGTGTCGAGCTTCGAGATTTGCCGCTTCAAGTCGGCTGCGGCCGTCTTCATCTTTGAGATGCGAATCGTCGCCATGGAATTCACCTCGGGTCAGTCGCGGTACGGCTGAGCGGCAATAGAAACGTATCCGTCGGAGGTCCTGCCGATCAGGTACTGGGCACCCAGGTCGCCACCGGTCGCGAGCCGCACGTCCTTGAGCTTGCCGAACTGTGCCTTTAGCCCATCGGTGAAGCTCGCGATGTCATCGGGCATGTCGGTGCGCTCGTCCTCGAGCGCGCTCTTTGCGAACGATGCGAACGCGGCGACGGTCGCTGCCACGGTGGATGCGGGCGTGAGGGTGACCTTGGTCTCGCCGTTGGTCCATGGCGCTGCGGGGTCGAGATGGACCTTCGACAGCACCTGGGTGAGGGTCTGCCCAGGGACCTTGCGAATCGAGACGTTGACGCCGTGGTCACCGCTTTCGTGGAACGCCTCGAGCCCACCCATAACGCCGTTCATCGCGCCGATGAGCGCCGTCGATGTGGAGCCCTTGGGCGCCGGGGTCGGCGGCTTCGGCCCTGGGCTGATCGGCACCTGGGTGTGCACGAGCGCATCGTAGAACTCGACCAGCTCACGCGCAGGCGCGCTCAGGTTCTTCAGCTCGCTGCTCTGGAGCTTGCCGTCCTTGTTGCCCTTGCTCGCCACCGCGGTGCGCAGCTCGGGCAGCAGCGATTTCGCGTACGCGTAAAGCGAGCCGGTGCTCGCGCTGAAGTTGTCACCGTTCGCCTTCATCGCAGCCTTGAGCACCGCCTTCATGTGCTTGCGCGTCTGCGCTGTACGCACGGTGTGTTGGTCCACCTCCGCCGGGCTCAAGCGGTGGTTGCCGTTCTTGTCGGCGATTCGCGCTTCGTTATTGAACGCGAAGGCCAACTTGTTCAACTCGCCGCGGGAGAGGGGCTTGATGGGCATTTAGGGCTCGTTCTTAAATCAGTCGGTGGTCAGTGTCCGGTCTCGTCGGCGGGGTTCATCGTATTCCATCGTTCGGCGGTGCGGCTGCGGAGTCTGAGGTCGGTATTGTCGGCAATGGGCTCCGACGCAGTGGCGCGAGTACCTCGTCTCCACACCTTCAGCCAGCTACTCGTCGAGGCTCGATACGAGTCGGCCCCGCTCGAGCGGGCTGACGTCACCTGCGTCGCGGCGAGGCCACCGTACTCGCGGCCGCGGACTCGGAGTCGCCAAGGTCGAGCGTCAGCGGGCCATCGGAGAACCTGGCGACGATCTCCAGCTTGCCACCGAGCGCTGCCACTACCTTCTTCAGGGTGCTGACCAGGACTTCATCGCGCTGCTCGAGCTTGGACACCGTGGCCTGCTTCACATCGAGCCGCTTCGCGAGCTCCTCCTGAGTCAGGCGGCGAATCTCGCGCAGGCGCTTGAGCGAGATCTCACGATGAGCCGTCGTCCTGCCACCGGCCTGCACCAGCTCGAGAACCCGCGCCACGGCCTTCTCCTCGTCGGCGATGACCTCGTCTGGGCCGACACCGTACTCGCTGGTCGCGGGGGCGGTGAGTCCAAACCCGTGGCCGGGCCGGAACTCGACCGAAGCCTCGAAGTCCCCTCGGACGATGTCGAGAAACGAAGTGCCCTTGGGCTTCTTGGCGATGTCGCGACGGAACTCAACGGACGGAGCCGCAGCGTGAATGCGTTTCTCTATTTTTTCGAACGGATTCATGATCCAACTCCCTTGCCGTCAGCGCCGAGCTTTGAGAGCTCGACCTTCCCATCTGACTTTCGTGTGATCTCAATCGCCCCGTTTGCGCCAACGAGCGTGCGGTGACCTCGACTTCTGCCGAGCCAGCCACCGCTGTCTCGCTGCTCCCAGTTGTCTTCGAGGATCGGATACATCCGACCGTCGGTCGCCCACTGAGTTGGGTCATTGGGAATGTCTGTCATCTCGTCCTCCAGCGCGGTCAACACCCGAGCAAGCAGCGCCTGCGCTGCCTCTGCGGTCCCCTGGGCCGGATCGTCAGCGAGACGTTTGAAGTACTCGGCGAGGCGGTCCTCCTTCGTCACGGACATAGCCTGCGATGAATATAGCCCCGGGGGCGTGCGACCGCAACAGCCTGCGAATCACAGGGCTTACCTCGCCCGGCCGTCATGTCGGCGCCGAACGCCGCCGCCGCTTGGCGGCGATAACGGTCCGGCTGAGTTCGAGCTTCTCGCGCCGAGCTACAAGCTGCCGAGCGGCCTCCCGCCGAGCCCCCGTCTACTCGACCAGGCGGCGGAACCAGGGATTCCTGGCGGTGCGTGCTGCAACAATCGCGTCAACAAAGTCTCGGGCCATGGCGCCACTCCTGCTCCAACCAAATCTGGGACCATCAGTTTACTCAGTACAGCGGCCCCGTCTTGAACGCATGCGGCGCCGAAGCTGGTCCCCGGAGCCACATGACGAAGTAGAAAGCGCCGACCGATGTTCACCCTCCGCTGCACCAAGAAGCTGCTGACCCGCCTGAAGGTGAAGCCCGACCCGCGACCGCCATCGTCAACGACCAAGCTCGGCGACTGGTACGCAGACGTGCTGAACCTCGGACGCGAGCGCCTGGTTCTCTGCGTGTCGGAGCTCACCTTGTTGCCAGTGGTGGTGCCCGCCATCGGCGCGGGTATCGACCTGAACGCCAAGCTCGCACGTGGTCTGCGGGAGACGTTGGAGGCGCTCGGCGCCCCCAAAGCCGCCATCGACGCCGAGGTGAACCAGCTGCTCGAGGTCAGCGCCTGCTCAAGGACGCGGGCGCGAGGGTCCGAACGTTTGACGTGGTGATCGTGGACGACCTCGCGCGCCTGTCTCGCGACCTTTTCGACATGGGGCGCATCGTCTTCCAAGATCTCTTGGCCGATGGGGTCCGCGTCATAGATGTGATGACAGGAATCGCCAGCGATCATGCCAGCGCCCGCCAGATCTTCGCCGCCATTGGCATTGGCAACGACGCCTTCTTGCAGATGGTGAAAACGGAGACGCATCGTGGTCTTGATGGTCGCGCGCGTGCTGGTTTTTGGACTGGCGGACGAGCATTCGGCTGGAGAATCGAAAAAGAGACCAACCCACCTGACCCCGAGCACGTTCGGAGCGTGCTGGTCATCGACGACCGCGAGGCGGTCATCGTTCGATGGATCTTCAAAGTCTACGCGGAAGGGTTGAGCTACGCCGCCATCGCCGACCAACTCAATCGGGACGGTGTTGCTGCCCCCTACGACAACCTCGTCGTGAAGAAGCAGGGACGAGGCTGGGGAAAGGGAACCGTGCGAGCAATCCTACTGAACGAGCGGTACATCGGTCGCTTCATCTGGAACAAGAGGAAGTACGTCCGCAACCCAAAGAAGAAGAATCGGAAAGCAGTGGAACGCCCGAGGAGCGAATGGCGAATTCTTGAACGCCCCGAGCTGGCCATCATCTCTCCGGAGATTTGGGATGCAGTGCAGAAGTGCGAATTCCGGGGCATGGCGATCACCTATTCCGATCCAACGCGATCACCGATTCCGATCCATGCCGATCACCGATTCCGAAGCATGCCGATCGCTGAACGGCCGAGCAGCGAGGCGGTCGTTTTGTAAGCGTTGACGACGCTGGGTAGCTGGTCGCCGTGTCCGCCTCCCAACCAGGAGGGGAGATGGCGGCCGAGAGGATACCCATGCGGAAGCTGAGAGACGTCGTTCGGATGAAGTTGGACCTGAAGATGAAGGGGCGAGCGATCGGCCGGAGCATCGGGCTGTCGCCGGGCACGATCTCCGACTACGTCGGGCGGATCTCGGTCGCGAAGCTGACCTGGCCGCTGCCGCCGGAGCTCGATGACGACGAGGCCTTGACGAAATTGTTGTACCCACAGGAGGGCCACCCGGCGAAGAGCCGGCCGGATCCGGACTGGTGCGTCATTCACCAGGAGCTGCGGCGCAAGCACGTCACCAAGCAGTTGCTCTGGTTCGAGTACCGCGAGGCCCACTCGGACGGGTACGAGTACAGCCGGTTCTGCGAGAAGTACCAGCGCTGGGCAGGCCACCTCGGCGTCACGATGCGGCAGCAGCACGTCGCCGGCGAGAAGTGCTTCGTCGACTTCAGCGGCGACGGCCTCGAGGTCAACGACCCGATTACCGGCGAGGTGA
>JAYVRT010000495.1:0-1746 GCA_043776025.1 Archangiaceae bacterium
ACCTACTGCGGCGCGAATCCGACCGTCTGCAAGTTCATCTCGCTCAACGGGATGCGCGGCGCTGGCGTGGTGCTTAGTCCGTCACTGGAGGCCCCCGACCATCTCCATTGGAATCAGGCTGGGGCGCAGGCAGCAAGCAACTACATCGCGGACGGTGGCGGGTGACGCCCGCCACCACGCCCCCGGCGCACGTCCGAACCGTGACGCATGAGCAGCTTGCGGAACAGGTGCGCGAGCTCCACGACCGCGAGGCGCAGGCCTACGCGGCGGTGCGGGACCTGGATTCCCGGCACAGCACAAACCACCTCGCGCTGCTGCACGAGCTCGGTGTGCTGGCGACGTGGATGACGGCGACGGAGCACCGCCTCGCCAACATCGAGAAGCTGCTCGAAGTCCTTGCCGAGCAGGGGAGGAGCCGCGCATGAGCCCCGAGGAAGAGAACCTCACCGAGTCGGCGAAGCTGCTGCAGGTGATGAAGGAGGCCAGCAAGTCGATCGCCGTCTCCGTGGACAAGGCGAAGGCCAACGGCGTCGTCACCCGGGCCGAGGCGCTGCAGGACAAGAAGAGCATCAACCTCACCACGCTGATCGCCGCGGCGGGCATGGTCTTCGCCGGACTGCCGACGGCGGCGGCGCTGCTCTGGTTTCTCGTGCACCAGATGATTGACCCGGTGAAGGACGAGCAGGGCCGGCAGTCGGTGGTGCAGGTCGAGATTCAGAAGGACATCCGCGAGCTCTACCGCGTCAGCTCGACGCAGAAGTCCGACCGCCTCGAGCGGCCCGTTCCGCCGCTGCCTGCTCCGGTGAGTCCGTGAGCGCTCAGGTCCTTCACGAAGAGCGGGCCGATGGGGCGCTCGAGCCGCTCCGCCAGCTGCTGCAGCTGTGGAAGATTCACGGCACGCACGACGTCGAGATTCCCGAAGAGGGCGGCTACCGCTTCGGGCCCATCGACGAGGCGCGACAGGAGGAACTGTTCCGCACGAAGCAGTCGCACGCGCGCACGCTGCAGGAGACCCCGCACGGCCGCCGCTCGGCCATCGACATGCGGCCCGTCGGCTTCAACCCCCACCGCGGCTTTGACCACGCAAGCAACTTCGGGATGCTGGAGAAGTTTCTCGCCCAGGTCGCCTTCATCGACAAGTACGGGCCCGCGCTCGGCATCCGCAGCGGAGCGCACTTCAAGAACATGGGGCCCCTCGGGGACCTGCCGCACTTCGAGCTTTGCGACTGGGTCAGCCGTCGGTTTCCCAGCGGCGACCTCGTCGTTGTCCTCGTTCCACCAGCCCCAGGAGCACCGCATGCCTGAAGAGACCCCCGTCGACCCCTCCCAGCCAGCCGCCGGCGGTTGGGTCCCCACCCCGGCTCAACGAGCCATCGGAGCGGCCCTGGTTGCCTCGCTGGGCGGCTTTGCGGCTGCTGCCCCCGGAATCCTCCCCGGAACCCCGGGCCTCATCACGGCGGCCGTCTGCGCGGCTGCCGCGCTGGGCATCGCCTCCGTCCTCGGGATGAACTCCGCGGGCCCCCGGAAGGGCGTTTGAGCGCCGATGAGGTGGCCCAGAAGGCTGTCGGCGACGTCGCCGGCGCCCTCGGGGTGAAGGTGGACCCGGCGATGGTGGTGCAGCTGGCCAGCTTCGTCATCGGCGCCCTCGGGCAGGACAAGTGGGGCGACGCGGTGTTGGTCGGCCTGCACCGCGCCCGGCAGGTGACCGACGTCAGCTCGGCCGAGGCTGCGGCCGTGGAGAGGAAC
>JAYVRT010000496.1:0-21128 GCA_043776025.1 Archangiaceae bacterium
TCAGGTCGTAGGCGGGTGCGCCCTGGAGCTTCGCCCCGGCCTCGACGTCGTGGGCCACCCCGGCCTGGGCGCCGATCATCGCCAGGTCGCCCAGCTCGAGGTGGCCGGCGATCCCCGCCTGGCCGCCGAGCACCACGCCCCGCCCGAGCCGGGTGCTCCCCGAGACGCCCGCCTGGGCGCAGAGCAGGCTCAGCGGCCCGACGGTGACGTTGTGGGCCACCTGCACCAGGTTGTCGATCTTCGTGCCGCGGCCGATCACCGTCTCGCCGAGCGTCGCGCGATCGACGCAGGTGCAGGCGCCGAGCTCGACGTCGTCTTCGAGGCGCGCGATGCCCACCTGGGGAATCTTCACGTGCTCGCCGCGCTCACCATCGAAGGCGAAGCCGAACCCGTCGGCGCCGATCACCGCGCCGGCGTGCACGATGCAGCGCTTGCCGATGACGCAGCCATGCTCGAGGGTGACGTTGGGGTGGAGCACCGAGCCCTCGCCGACCTGGGAGTTCTCCCCGAGGTAGACACCGGGGTAGAGCACCGCGTCCGCGCCGACGCGGGCGTTGCGCTCGACGGTGACAAACTCCATCACCGTCGCCTGCGGGTCGACCTTTGCCTCGGGGTGAATCGAGGCCCGGTCGGAGCGCCCCGGAGGGTGGGAGCGCGCGGGGTGAAAGACCTGGGAGATCCGCGCGAAGGCCAGGTGGGGGTTCTTCACCCGCACCAGCGTCTTCTCCGCCGCGTCGGCGACGTCGCCGCCCACCAGCACCGCCGACGCCCGGCTCTTCAGCAGCGCCTGCTTGTAACGGTGGTTGCCGTAGAACGACAGCTGGCCGGGGCCCGCGTCTTCCAGCGGAGCGACCCCGGCGATCAACTGCGCCCCGTCACCCAGCACCTGCCCGCCGACGAGCGCGGCGAGCTGCGAAAGCGACTTCACCGGGAGCTCCCGGGCCCGCTCACTTCTTCGGCGCGGCCGCCGGGGCAGGAGCGTCCTTCGGGGCCGGAGCCGGCGCCGCGCCACCCTTCGCCGGCGCGCCCGCGGTAACCTTGTACTTGTCGTTGTAGGTGCGGACGAGCTCGTTGGTCAGGTCGAGGCTCGCCGGGGCGTAGACCAGGCCGGAGTCCGTCTTCTCGAACACCATCGTCAGCTCCTCGCGCTTGGCGATCGCGGCAATGATCGGATCCATCTTCTCGAAGATCTTCTTCAGCTCCTTCTGCTCGGAGCTCGCCATCTCGGCCTGGAGCTTCTCCGCGCGCTGGGTGAGCTCGAAGAGGCGCTTCTGAAGCTCGGTGAACTTCTGGTTACGGACCTCCTCGCTCATCATGCTGCCCTGCTTGTCGAGCACCGCCTTGTCATCGCGGAGCTTCGCCTGCTCGGCCTCGAACTCGCTCTTCTTCTTGTCGAGCTCGGTCTTGAGGCGGGCGCGGGCGTCCTTCCCCTCGGCGACCTCCTGCAGGGCTCGCTGAAGATCGACGTAGCCGAGCTTGATGTCGGCATGGGCCACGGCCGAGACAGTCAGGGCCGCGGTGAGAAGAAAGAGAGATGACCTGCGCATGTGTCGCTCCAAGACGCCTTTTTGAAAAAAGCGCGCGGAACCTAGGGGTTGCCGCGCTGCGTCGTCAAGGACTCCAGACGAATGGCGCCCAGGCAAATTTCATCGCCCGGAGGGGTTTCAGCGCAGCTCGGCCCGCTCTCGAAGCAGGGCCACCAGTTCCTTGTGGCGCTGAAAGAAGCTGCTGAAGGAGAAGGTCCGCCCGCCGGCGTGCACCGTGTAGAGCGTGATCAGCCCGGGAAGCACCGCCAACCGCTGGATCTCGCCGAACTTCAGCCGCACCTCTTTGACCATCCCCCGGTAGGTGAGGCCTTCTCCATCGACGACGATCGCCGTCCGCGCGTAGTACGCGACGCTGGAGACGAAGAGGACCACGAAGAAGCCGGTGGAGAGAAAGGTCTTCGCCGGCACCACCGGGTTCTTCACCAGGAACGCCAGCACCGCGAGCCAAAACGCCGCCGCGACCGCCATCGCGACGCCTAAGAGCGGCTGCGGCCGGAAGACGCGCACCATGCGGGAAGGCTAACGCCGACGCTTCGCCTCGCCAAGGCGGCCTGTATTAAGGTGCGCGCCCCATGAAGACCACTGTGCTCGGCCTCCTCGTCTGTCTGCCCGCCCTCGCAGAATCTGCCGGTGGCCTCAGCTGGACTCCCCCCGCCGCCTGGAAGACCGACGCCGCGCGCCCGATGCGCGCCGCGACCTACCTCGTGCCCGCCGCCAAGGGCGACGCCGAGGGTGGCGAGTGCGGCGTCTTCTACTTCGGCCAGGGCCAGGGCGGCTCGGTGGAGCAGAACGTGCAGCGCTGGGTGAGCCAGTTCGAGGGCGCCAAGCCCCCGACGCCGAAGAAGGAGAAGCTCGGCGGGTTCGAGGTCACCACCGTCGAGGTCGAGGGCACCTACGCGTCGTCGATGGGTGGCCCGATGGCCCCGAAGACGCCCAAGCCCGGCTTCAAGCTGCTCGGGGCGATCGTCGAAGGACCCGGCGGCAATGTCTTCTTCAAGCTCACGGGTCCGGCGAAGACGGTGGAAGCGGCCCGCGCCGACTTCCTCAAGATGCTCAAGGCGGTGACGAAGTAGTCCCCACCAGGTGCAGCACCAGCTCCACCTCGTCGCGGTTGCGGACCGTGCCCAGCGCCGCCGAGTAGGGCTTGATGCCGAAGTCACTGGTGCGAAAGCGCAGCTTGCCGTCGCCGGTCAGCACGCCATCCGCCACCGCGATCGTCACCGGCAGGCTCACCGCTTTCGTCACCCCGTGGAGCGTGAACTGCCCGGCGACCAGCCACTGGCCCTTGGGGTTTGCCGTCACCCCCGTCGAGACGAAGGTGATGGTGGGGAACTTCGCGGCGTCGAGCTGCCCGTCGCCCAGCATGTTGGCCGCCACCTTCTTCCGGTCTGAGTCTCCGACTTCGGCCGGCTCCCCGTACTTCTTGCGGAGCGCGGTCTCGTCAGGCACCAGCGAAGCAACCTTGACCGTCACCTGGACCATTCCCTGGTCCGGCGCCGCGGGATCCCACCGCAGCTTCCCCGAAAACTCGGTCGCCTGGATGACGTGGTTGTGGGCCAGCGCCGCCGCCACGCCCTCCTTCCAGGTCTTCACCAGCACCTCGCTGCGCTTGAGGTCGAGCTCGAAGCTGTCCGAGGCGGGACCGGTGGCGAGCAGCAGGGTGAGCGCGAGGGGAAGCATCGGAGGGTCGAATAACGCCCCCGCCTAGAAGCGCCACCCAAGCATCAACCCGACCCGCACCGAGGCGCCGTTGCCGCCCACCGGCACATCGACGCAGCCTTCCAACGCGGCGAGGAAGTGGCGGTTGAAGATCATGTCCACCGCGGCGTACGGCGAGAGCCCGAACCGGACCCCGGTGTTGCGCTCGCCGATGAGCCCCGCCCGGAGGCCGATGCTCCCCGCGATCGGGTAGGTCCAGGTGCGAAAGCGCGGCCCGGTGAGGACCGCGGTCCGCTGGTTGTTGAACGAGTAGCTGGCGTGGGCGTCCATCAAGAACCACTCCACCAGCCAGACGGTGAACGTCCCCCCGACGTACAGCGGCAGGCCGGGCAGGCCGCCGATCGGCGCCTGGGTCGCGAAGGACGCCCCCCACTCGGCGGCGATCGACAGCTTTCCGCTCAGCAGGCTCCCCCCTTTCGCGCCGGAGCTGGCGGTCGGTGCTGCCGGGGTGGCGAGGGCAGCGAGGGTCGCCGCGAGGACCAGGAGGCGGTTCATCGTGAAGCTGCGCATCGTCGTCGATTCTAAGTTCCCCGCCACCGTTCAATTTTCCACCCAAGCACCAAACCCCAACGAAGGTGTCCGAAAGGCCCGTGGTTTGTTACACGTTGCCCGGCCGTGGAACGCCGAAAAATTCTCCTCATCGACGACAGCGAGATCACCCTCGTGATGGAGAAGTCCGTGCTCGAGGCCCGGGGCTATGAGGTCCAGGCCGCCTCCACGCTGCAGGAGTTCGAGAAGCTGCTCAAGGCGTTCCGGCCGCACCTGATCCTCACCGACATTCACATGCCCGAAGCGAAGGGCACCGACATCTGCCGGACGTTGAAGAACGAGTACGGGACGCAGGACATCCCGATCGTCCTCTTCTCGTCGCTGGGCGACGAAGAGCTGGGCAAGCTGGCGGAGCAAGTCGGCGCCGACGGCTTCCTCTCCAAGGCCAACGGCCTCGAGGCGCTGGGCGAGAAGGTCGACGAGCTGGTGGCGCAGATCATCTGGTGAACCGCCTCTGGTCGCTCGCGGTCTGCTGCGCGCTGGGCTGCACCACGCCCCAGGTCCGGCCCGCGGGCGCCGTGGCCACCGCGCGAATCTTCCTCACCGCCGACCTGCGCGGCTACCTCGGGCCCTGCGGCTGCTCGGAGAACATGCGCGGGGGCATCGCCCGGGCGGCGTACCAGCTGGCCGAGGCGCGCAAGGGCGAGGCGCCGGTGTTCTTCGTCGACTCGGGCGACGCGCTCTTCGGGCAGCCGGCGATCCCCGAAGAGGCGGTGCTCCAGCAGGAGCGCAAGGCCCAGGCCCTCGCCGAGGCGATGAAGCTGATGGGGCTGACCACGCGCGCCGTGGGGACGCTCGACGACGCCCGGGGCGCGCCCTTTCGCCAGGCGCTCGCCCTGCCCGAGCTCCCCGCCGAGCAGCTGCAGTTGCTGCCGCTGGGGACCTCGAAGTGGGCGGTGGTGAACTCAGCCAGCCTCGACGGGCTGCCGCCCCGGGTCGCCGCCGCGCGTGGGGCGGGCGCGAAGTTCGTCCTCGCGCTGGTGCAGCAGCCGCTGGAGGCGCTGACCGCCGCGGCGGGCGACGGGATCGCCGGGGTAGACCTGCTCGTCGCGACGCGCCCGAAGGGAGAGCTCGGCGGTGAGCAGAGCCGGCTGCTCCGCTCGAAGACCCCGCTCGCCCAGCTGCAGAGCAAGGGCCGGAGCCTGCTGACGCTGGAGCTCTCCCTCGCCGACAGCGCCGAGCCCTTCGCGCTGCAACATGGTGCGATGGAGCAGGAACGGGAGCTGGCCGCGCTCGACCAACGCATCGAGCTGCTGCGCACCCAGGTCAACGAGCCGATGTTGGACGAGCAGCTGAAGGGGCTGCGGAAGGCGAAGCTCGAGGAGGTGATCGCCCGCCGCGAGGCGCTCGCAGCCACGCCGCTGCGACCTCCCGCGGGAAAGAACGTGTTCACCGCCCGCTTCATTCCGCTCGAGAGCAACTTCCCCCAGCTGCCCGAAGCGGTGGCGCTGGTCACCGCCTACGACCGCGACGTCGGGGAGCTCAACCTCCAATGGGCGCGCGCCCACGGGAAGGACTGCGCCGCGCCCGAGAAGGGCCAGGCCGCTTATGCGGGCAACGCCTCGTGCGTCGACTGCCACGAGGAGACCTTCGCCAGCTGGAACTCGAGCAAGCACGCGCAGTCGTACCCGACGCTGCAGAAGGTCGGGAAGAACTTCCACCTCGACTGCATCGGCTGTCACGTCACCGGGTGGCAGCGGCCCCGCGGCGTCTGCCGCATCGACCACAGCGGCGGCCGGGAGCACGTCGGCTGCGAGTCCTGCCACGGCCCCGGGTCGATTCACGTCGCCGACCCGACCCCGGACAACATCGGCATGGGCAACGAGCCGAAGGTCTGCACCGGCTGTCACGATGCGGAGAACTCGCCGGGCTTCAACTTCGAGCAATACGTGAAGAAGATCCTCGGGCCCGGGCATGGGGAGAAGTCACCGGGCGAGAAGCCCGCGCCGAAGAATCCGAAGAAGAAATAGCGCGGGGATTTTTTCTGCGCGGTGCTGTTTGAAACCTCAACCGCCCCTGCCCATACTCGCACCCTTGATCTTCCCCCTCTTCCTCGTGCTCGCCGGCCTGGATCTGCCGATGCCGCCCCCGCCGCCGGGGATGATCGTCAAGGCGGACCCCCAGCCTCCGGCCGACCCAGCCACCGAGGACGCCGAGCCCCCCAGCTCGGAGCTGGAGGAGATGCGGGCGCTGGAAGACGCCGACCTCGAGCAGAGCGGCCGCAGCGACCTCGGCCTGCGGATGAAGCTGCTCCACTTAGGCTACGGGAGCACCGTCCGCGCACGGCTCGAATGCGAGCTCGACGAGGCCGACGACTACGGCGACGAGCTGCCCTTCGAGCTGGCGCCGGTGACCAACGCCGCCAGCTTCGACATCTCCCAGGTGAAGGATCGCTACGACATCCCGGTGGAGATCCAGCCGCTGGTGGTTCAGTACATCCACTTCTTCCAGGGCTCGGGCCGCAAGTGGTTCCGCCACTGGATGTCGCGCTCCACCCGCTACATCCCGTTGATGCAGCCGATCCTCGAGAGCAAGGGCCTGCCGCGGGACCTCGTCTACCTGTCGATGATCGAGTCGGGCTTCAACACCTCGGCCAAGTCCTGGGCGTCCGCGGTCGGCCCCTGGCAGTTCATCAAGGGCACCGCCGATCGCTTCAAGCTGAAGAACGACTTCTGGGTCGACGAGCGCCGCGATCCGGTGAAGTCCACCGTGGCCGCCGCCGGGTACTTGAGCGAGCTCTACGGCCAGCTGGGTCACTGGTACCTGGCCTGGGCTGGCTACAACACCGGCGGCAACCGGGTGCTGCGGATGATCCAGATGCAGCACACCACCGACTTCTGGGTGCTCTCCCAGGGCCGCAAGGGCTTCGCCAAGGAGACCAAGCACTACGTACCGAAGCTGATCGCCTGCGCGTTGATCGCCAAGTACCCCGACGCGTTCGGCTTCAAGCAGGACGAGTTCCAGTTCGAAGAGCCGCTGGACTTCGAGGAGGTGAAGCTGACCTCGCCGGTGGACCTCGACGTGCTCGCGCGGGCGGCGAACATCTCGCTCGAGGACCTGGCGCTCTACAACCCCGAGCTCAAGCGCTGGTGCACCCCGCCGGCGACCGAAGCCGACCCCTACGTGCTGCGGATTCCGAAATCGGCCGCCGCCGTCTTCGCCGAGAACTTCGCCAGGTACACCCCGGGCGAGCGGCTCAACTTCGTCTTCCACAAGGTGAAGAAGGGCGACACGCTCTCGGGAATCTCTCACCTGTACCACTCGGCCCCCGAGGCGATCTTGAGGATGAACGGGCTCAAGTCGGTGAAGAGCCTGCGGGTCAACACCGAGCTGATCGTGCCCACCCCGAGCGCCCGCGCGCTGAAGGCGGGGAAGACCGACGCCAGCTTCGAGCGGCAGGTCGCCCAGGCGCGCAAGGCGGTTGCCCCGGTGCGGCCGGAGGACGAGATCCCCGCGGGCACGCAAACGACTCCTTCGGCGAAGGCGGCGCCCTCAGGGACGCTGAGCGTGGAGAAGGTCGGCGGGAAGACGAAGGTCACCTACGGCGTCGGCGCGGGGGACTCGCCCTGGTCGATCGCCCAGCACTTCGACTGCTCGGTCGCGGATCTTCAGAGCTGGAACGAGGTGCTCGAGCGGGGCGCGAAGCGGATGAAGATCGGCACCGCGCTGGTGATTTGGCCTGGCCCGAAGGCGACGCTGGAGGTGGTGAAGCCTTGAGCGCGACGCTGCTCGCGGTGTTGGTGGGCTTGTGCGCCGGCGCCGACGCGCCCGACCCGTGGGACTTCGACAAGCTGCCGTCGACAGTAAACGGCAAGGGCGAGACGACCGACGCTCTGAGCGCCGCTGTGCTGGCCCAGCTGGGCCTGACGCTGGCGGCGACGGTGACGGTCAATGTCTCCGCCCACCCGAACACCGTCGGCGGCGTGACGCTGCGCATCGAGGATCCTTCGGACCCCAAGGGCGTCTGCGAGCTCTACGCAAGCCGCGACGGCGATCGCCTCGTCTACAAGGACAGCCGCTGCTCTTTTCCGGTCTTCACCGGGAGCCTGCGGACCCAGGCGACCTGCCGGAAGATCTCCGGCACCGCGAAGCGGGTGAAGAAGACCGTCGCCCTCGATGGCAGCTCGCCCGACTGCACCGCCCAGCCGATGGGGCTGCCCCTGACGGTACGGGCAAGCGTCAGCTCCGCGGCGCGCTAGCAGCCGGCGTCAGGGTAGGCGGACCTCAGCGCGGACAGAGCGGATGTACACGCGTTGGTGCATGCAGTCGCTGTTGCTTCGGTCGTCGTCCAACACGTCCCAGCCCCCCCATAGGTGCTGTCGAGGCTCCCAGGCGTTCCGCCGCTCTTCTCGTAACAGGCGACGTAGCCCTTGCAGGCCGCGGACTGTCCGGCAGAGCCGCTGCACGCCCCGCTCGGCGAGCACTTGAGGTCGCTGCGACAGTCGGCCGTCACCGTGCAGTGGCGGGTGCAGGCGTTGGGCCCGCTGGTCGGGGTGCAGACGTCCGGAGCCTTGCAGTCGGCGGTGGAGACGCAAGCCTTGGTGCACAGGCCGTTGGGGAAGCTGGTGAAGCACGACTCACCGATGGGGCACTCGTTGTTGGAGGCGCATGGCTTGTAGGTCTGTCCACCTGAGGCTCCACCAGAGCCGCCGGCAGAGCCCCCGCCCGCGCCGCCGCCCGCGCCGCCGCCCGCGCCGCTGCTTCCGCTCGAGCCGCACGCCCCAGCGTGAACCAGCACGAAACCCAACGCCGCGGCAAAGAGGAGTTTCTTCATGGGGCGACGACATAGCCAAGCGCGCCCGCCACGGCCAAACCACACTTCGTCAGCGCGCTTCCCAGATCCGGGTGCCGAACGGCGCGACCGCGAGCATCCCCAGCTTCAGGTGCTGGTAGGCGAACGGGATCCCGATGATGCTCACCGCGCAGGTCAGGCCGATCGCCACGTGGGTGAGGAAGATCCAGATCCCCGCGCAGAGCAGCCAGACGATGTTGAGCCCGAAGCTGACGACGCCCTTGCCCTCGCTGCTGAAGTCCTTCCCAAACGGGAAGAGCGCCAGGCCCGCGAGCTTGAAGCACTGCACGCCAAAGGGAATCCCGATGATCGTCACGCAGCACACCAGGCCCGCGAGCAGGTACTGCAGCGCAGTCACCAGGCCGCCCCCGAGGATTGCCCACAGCAGATTGAGCAGGAAGCGCATCTGTCCTGCGTATACTGACGGCCAGCCCGGTCGATTGCATCCCCGCGTGACCCCTTGAAAGTCCTCATTGCGCCCGCGGAGTTCAAGGGGACCCTGACCGCCGCGGAGGCGGCCGAGGCGATGGCGCGGGGAGTCCGCAGCGGGCAGCCGGACGCGCAGCTCGACGTCGCTCCGATCGCCGACGGAGGCGCCGGCACGGTCGAGGCGTTCCTCGCCTCTGGGGTAGGAGCCGAGCGCTTCTCCACCGTCACCGATCCGCTCGGTCGCAAGGTGAAGGCCCGCTGGGCGCTGCTCGACGCTGGAAAGACCGCGGTGATCGAGATGGCCTCGGCCTCGGGGCTGCAGCGGGTCAAACCCGAGGACCGCGACCCGCTCTCGGCACACACCTACGGCACTGGAGAGCTGATCCGCGCCGCGCTCGACGCGAAGGCGACCCGCATCATCGTCGGAGCCGGCGGAAGCGCCACCTGCGACGGCGGCGTCGGAGCAGCCAGCGCGCTCGGCGTGCGGTTCCTCGACGCCGGCGGCGCTCCGCTGCGGCTGGGCCCCAAGCAGCTGACGAAGCTGGTGAAGATCGACCGCGCCGGCCTCGACCCTCGCCTGCAACCCGGCCAGCTCGAGGTCCTCACCGACGTGCGCAACCCGCTGCTGGGGCAGGAGGGCGCCGCCCGCGTCTACGCCCCGCAGAAAGGCGCCGACGCGGACGCAGTCGATCAGCTCGAGGCGGCCCTGGAGCAGCTCGCCCGGGTCAGCCGTCAGAGCTCCGGCGAGTCCTTCGAGAACGAGGCCGGCGCCGGCGCCGCGGGTGGCCTCGCCTTCGGCCTGCGGGCCTTCTGCAAGTCTCAGCTCAAGCGCGGGTTCGACGCGGTCTCGGAGACGCTCGGCCTGTTCGCCAAGGTCAACGAGTGCGACTGGGTGCTCACCGGCGAGGGCCAGCTCGACGTCCAAAGCACCTTCCTCAAAGGCCCCTACTCGTTGGGACGACTGGCACGCATGCAGCACAAGCGGGTGGTGCTCTTCGCCGGCTCGGTGGTGGGCGGATCCACCGGCGCCCGCGACGCCTTCGACGAGGTGGTGGTCGCCGGCCAGGGTCAAGTCCCCGACCCGGCGCGCGCCGCTGCGCAGCTCGAAGAAGCCGTCGCCCGCTGGAGCTCCCGGCAGGCGAAGGAGTCGTTCGAGAAGTAGGAACCTCCGCCCCGCCGCTTGTGTCTAGGATGCGCGCGCTACGGGGGATTCACCTATGAAGAAGTGGCTCGTTCTCGCCGCGTTGCTCGGCGTCGTCCTGATCATCGCCTCCACCCAGACCTGCTTGAGCACCGGCTTTCGCTACGGCCTCTGGCTCGACCAGTGCCCTGACGGAGATCTGCGCCAGACGGTGACCGTGTCCAGCGGTGGGCTCTCGCGCGGAGGCAAGGGCTCGGTCAACATCGGGGTCCGCGTCCACTACACCTCCGGCGACGCTGACAACCGTTCGCAGGCGGCACTGAAGAACTTCACCCCCGAGCTCTTCCTCGTCGACGGGAAGACCGAGACCCTGCTCAAGCCGGAGAAGCCGTGGGCGGTGTCCGGCGAGCTGCAGTTCGGCGAAGTCATCATCCCGAAGGTCACCGACGGCGACTACACGTTGCGCGCCAGGGTGAAATCCGCGCTCGGCGAAGGCCAACTTGATCTGCCCCTGCCGCTCTACGCGCCGGCGCGGATCCACGTGCTCACCGATCGCCCGCTCTACGAGCCCGGCAACACGGTGAAGTTCCGCGCGGTCGCGCTCAAGGGCAACGACCTCACCCCCCTCGACGGCCGCCCGGGGCTGTGGCGCGTGTACAACGGCAACGGCGAGCTGCTGCTCGAAGAGAAGGCGGCCGCCGGCGCGTGGGGCGTCACCGCCGGGACCTTCCCTCTCGACCCCGGCGCCGAGAGCGGCAGCTGGCGCGTCGAGTGGATCTCCGGTGGGGCCGTCGGTACCCGGGCCTTCACCGTCAAGCCCTTCACCCTCCCCCGCTTCCGCATCGAGGCCTCCTCGGGCAAGCCGTTCTACCGGCGGGGCGAGCGGCCCTCGCTCAAGGGCGATGTCCGCTACAGCTCCGGGGCGCCGGTCGCCAACGCGAAGATCGAGCTGCAGTGGAACGTCTCGGGCCAGTGGCCGCCGCCCACCTCGTGGATCGACGGGAACGCGCTGCCGAAGGAAGCGACCGCCAACGCCAGCGGCCACTTCAACGTCGAGCTGCCGGCGATCCCCGAGGACCTGCAGAAGCAGGCGACGATGTCGGTGCAGTTGGCGGCGCTCGACAGCAGCGGCGACCGCGTCGAGGGCAGCGCGTCGATTCTGCTCTCCGAGGATTCGATCGCGGTCTCGGCGATCTCCGAGCTCGAGGGCGGGCTGGTGCAGGGCTTCAACAACCGCCTCTACCTGCGCGCCACCAGCGCCGACGGTCAGGTGCTCACCGGCGTTCACCTCACCGTGAAGCGGCTGTGGGAGCCGACCGACAAGGGCGTCAACGCTCCCGCCGATGAAGAGGGCGTGGCGTCGCTCCAGGTCGACCCGGGACCACCGGTCAACGTCGTCGTCCCGCCGCAGCCGTTCCGGCCCCCGCCAAAGGAGAAGGCCGTCACCCGCTCCGGGCTGTACGACCTGCTCGACCCCGAGTCCTCCGAGCCATCGCTGGCCGACCGCCTTGCGTTCGACCGCCTCGAGCCGGCGCTCGCCGGCTGCGCCCGCTTCGTCGGCGAAGAAGGGAACCAGGCCCAGTTCGGCTTGCGCGTCGGCAGCAACGGCGCGGTGGCCGCCTCGGCCGCGCCCTCGAGTCGGCTCGGCGAGTGCGCCCGTGGTGTCGTGGAGAAGGTGAAGCTCGCCGCTGGAAAAGAGCGCCTGTTCAACGCCACCTGGGACTTCAACGACGCGGACCTCCCGCGCGTCAACTTCAGCCCCGAAGGAGTGCCGGACGTGCCGCCGCCGCTGCAAGAGGCGCTGCAGAGCGCGATGGTGACGCTGCGTGACTGCCTGCCGCCGACGGTCGCCTCGGGCGAGCTGCCGGTGATGTTCACCTGGAACAAGCGCGCCGGGGCGCACACCGTCGAGTTGGGCTGGATCCCCAACCGCACCGAGGACCGCTTCCCCGCCGGCAGCGTCTCCTGCATCCAGGGCCGGCTGACGAAGCTGGAGCTGAGGAAGCCACGCCCGGGCGAGGGCGACGACGAGGAGAGCAACGCCTTCGCCGCTGTCGGCATCGCCCGCCTCTCGGTGGACGCGCCGGCGAAATACGAGGCCCAGCGGCCCCAGGCGACGACGCTGGTCGGCTACGAGTTTCTCGTCACCGCGCGCCGGGGCGACTCGCTGCTCGGCAGCACCAAGCTGCTGATGCGGCCGGGCGCGGTGCCGCCGCTGCGCCTGCGGGTCGACTCACAGCTGGTGAAGCCTTCAGACACCGTCGAGGTCGAGGTGCTCCGCGGGCCGGACTACAGCGGAGAGCTCCCGGAGAAGGCGTACCTGACGATGGGCCGCGAGACGAAGGAGGAGAAGCTCGACCTGAAGACCCGCAAGGTCCACTTCACGCTCCCCGCGACGTTCGAGGGCTGGGCGTCGGTCGCGTGCGGAAGCGGCCTGGTGTACCTCTTCGTCAAACCGACGGCGCTGCTGCAGGTCGCGCTGACCCCGGAGAAGCCGCGCTATGCCCCGGGACAGATCGCCACGCTCCACCTCGAGACTCGCACCGGCGATGTCCCCGGCCCCGCCGCGGTCGGCCTCTTCGGCGTCGACGACAGCCTGGGCCAGCTGGCGACCCTCCCCGGCTCGGACGAGCTCTCTTCGCTGCGGCCTCAGGTGAGCTTCACCGCGGGCTTCCCCGGCCTCGACGCCCAGGCGCTGTCGATGGGCCGGGTGCACGGGAAGAACGCCACCGCCGCGACGCTGCTGCGGGTCAACAACCTGCCGCCGCCGGCGGAGCTCGAGCCGTCGGTGTCGCTCAGCGGGGAGACGATCTTCGATCCGCTCGAGACTCTGACCGACAAGTTCTACCTCGCGCTCGAGGAGCTCCACGCCCAGACCCGCGCCTGGGAGGAGAGGGCCCCCGCGGCGGAGAAGATGACGCCGCGCACGATGTCCGGGCTGTGGTCGAAGGCGCTCGATTCGCTGGAGCAGCGCAGGCAGCCCGCCCGCGACGCCTGGGGGCGGAAGCTGAAGCTGCATCGACTGCCGGCCGACCTCCTCGCCCTCACCGACCCGCGCGCCGTGGTGGTGAACGGCACGCGGCTGCCGGAAGACGTCGAGAACTGGTCGGCCTGGATCGCGAAGGAGAAGCCATGAACAGGAAGTGGTTCGTCTTCGGGTTTCTCTCTTCGCTGTTCCTGATGTGCTTCATCGGATTGCTCGTCTCGTTCTTTGCCCAGTTCAGGCGGATGAACGCGATGTCGGCCGACTCGCTCGCGGGCAACGACGGCTACGCCCGGTCTCCTCCGGCGTACCCTTCGGCGGTCGCGGCTCCCGAGCCCGAGATGGCTCGGAAGGAAGAGGGAAAGATGGGCAACAAGCGGGCGATGAAGCTCAAGGGCGGCGCCGCCTTCGGCTCGGTTGCGGGTGAGTCCAGCGGCTCCGGCGGGCTGGGCCTGCTCGGCAGCGCCTCCGGGGGTGGCGGCGTCGGTAACGCGATCGGGATCGCCAGCGTCGGCCACGGCGTAGCGCCGCAGAAGAAGCCCGCGCCGGGCGCGCCGGCTCCCGCGGACGACAGCGACGGCGAGGGCGGCGCGTCGGCCTCGGTCGCCACCCGCGCCTGGTTCCCGGAGACGTTCCTCTTCGAGCCACTGGTGCTGACCGACGCGAAAGGCGAGGCGACGGTGCCGGTGAAGGTGCCGGATCGGCTGACCTCGTGGCGGGTGCTCGCGCTGGCGCACTCGCGGCAGGGCGGCCAGGCAGGCGCGGTCGCCTCCTTCGTCGGGACGCTGCCGACCTACGTCGACCCCGTCATCCCCGGCTTCCTCGTCGCAGGCGACGAGGTGCGGCTGCCGGTGCAGTTGGTCAACACCACCGCGAGCGACGTCAACACCACGCTGAAGATGTCGTCGGTGAACGCCACGCTGTCCGCCAGCGGCGGCGCGGTGCGGGTCCCCGCGGACGGCAACAGCGTGCAGTACGTCACGCTGACCGCGCCGCGACCCGGCACCGTCGGCTTCAAGGCCACGCTCGGCGACACCGACTCGGTCGAGCGCACCATCGACGTCAAGCCCGCGGGCAAGCTGCAGGCGACCTCGGTGGGCAGCACGCTCGCGGCGCCGCGCTCGGTGGAGCTGACCGGGCCCACCGACGCGCTCGAAGGCAGTGAGCGCGTCCGGCTCCTGGTGTTCCCCGGCGCCCTGGCGCTCGTCCGCTCGGAGCTGACGTCCGCGCCCGGCCGCGGCGGCGTGGCCGACGATGCGTACACCCTGCTGCTCACCGGCCGCGCGCCGGCCCTGTTGCAGTCGTTGGGCGGAGAGCCGGCGCTGGACGCGATCCGCGATCTCTCGGTGCTCTCCACCCAACGGGCGATCCGCCACGCACGCTCCCCCGACGTGCCCAGCGCGGTGCTGCTCGCCGAGGCCGCCTTCGCCCACGCCGAGAACCCGGTGCTCGCCCGCCTCGGCGAGCGCCTCGCCGCGCAGGTCGCTGGAGCCCAACGCCCCGATGGCACCTGCCAGGGCGCCGACGGGTGGACCCTGCAGCGCCTGCTCGTCACCACCGCCGGCTGCGTGCAGTCGGTGCGCTCGGCCCAGACGACGCCGGCGCAGAAGCAACGGGCCACCGCGGTCGGAATCCGCGCCCAGGGAGCCTTCGAGCGCAACCTCGCCCGCATCGACGACGGCTTCACCGCGGCGGCGATCCTCGCCAGCGGCTCGGTGAGTGGAACGATCGCCGACGCGCTGAAAGAGAAGGTGCTCAAGGCGATCACCAACGGCACCGACGGCGCGAAGCTGCTCCCGGTGGACAACGGGGTGGTGCGCGCCGACGGCAACCGCCCTTCGGTCGCCGAGGCCACCGCGCTGGCGGTCCTTGCGCTGCAGAGCGACGAGAAGCAGGCGGCGGTGGTCGCGGACCTCGGGACCTGGCTGCTCGCGAACTACTCGCCCGTCTACGGGTGGGGCGACGGGCAGGCCAACCTCGCGGCGCTGCGCGCTGTCACTTCGCTCTTCAAGACCCCTGTGCCAGCCGACGTGAAGATCTCGCTGCAGCGCGACGGCCAGCCGATCGCCGCCGGCGTCCTCGACGCGGCCCACCTCCACGACGTGCTCACCCTCGAGGCGCTCGCCCCCGGCAGCAAAGGCAACCACTCCTGGGGCGTGCGCGCCGACCCCGCGGTGCCAGGCCTGGGCTTTTCGCTGACGCTCTTCGCCCACCGGCCGTGGCGTGACGAGCTCAACGCCGGCCTCGAGTACACCGCCAAGCTCCCCACGAAGTTCGAGGTCGGAAAGCCCGGCGAGCTCGAGCTCACCGTCGCCGCCCCCGCCAACACCGAGACGAAGCTCAAGCTCGCGCTGCCCGCGGGCGTTCAGGCCGACACCCCTTCGCTCGACGCGCTGGTGGACGCCCGCGCCATCACCCGCTTCGAGACCGAGGACGGGGCGATTACCCTGCACCTGCCGGCGGTCGGCGCCGGAGCGACCCAGACGCTGAAGCTCAAAGTGGTGCCGACCCTCGCCGGCACGCTGCACCCGGCGGCGACCACCCTCGAGCCGGAGGGCAGGCCGCAGCAGGCCAGCTCCTTCAAGCCGGCGGTGTGGACGGTGAAGTAGTCTTCACGGCGGAATGGTCGTCACCCAGCTGCCCGCCGCCCTCTTCATCCGGTGCCCCGGGTGCGCCCGCGCCCTCGAGGCAGGCAGGCCGGGCTGCGCGCACTGCAAGCTTGCCGTCGCGGGGGGCCAAGCGCTTTGGACGCAGAATCGAATCGAGACCGAGAAGCTGCGGCCGCACACGCGGGCGGGGGCGGCGGCGCTGCTGGCAGCCACGGCGGCCTCTGCGTTCTTGCTGCTCGAGCCCGGCCAGTCGGCGGCAATGACCAGCGCGGTGCTGATCTTCGTCCTCTGGTGCGGGGCGCTCGCGGGGCTGTGTCTGTCTGCCTGGGCACGGGTCGTCTTGGAGAAGGTCCGCCACGTCAGCTCCTGGACGTTCATCACCGAGTGGTCGAGCGACGTCAACGCCGGCTACGTCCACACCACGGTGCTGCTGGTGGGCGACCGGCTGGCGCACGCGCGGGGTCACCTGTCGGAGCACAGCCAGCCCTC
This sequence comes from Archangiaceae bacterium, assembly GCA_043776025.1. Lineage (GTDB taxonomy): Bacteria > Myxococcota > Myxococcia > Myxococcales > Myxococcaceae > JAYVRT01. The sequence goes on from JAYVRT010000496.1 coordinate 16,259, forward strand.
GGCGCGGCAGTTCGGCAGCCAGGCCGCGCCGCTGTCGAGCCAACGCCGCTTCGTGCGCTGGCTCACGTGCGAGACCGTGCTCGGCCGGGCCCGGGTCGCCGACGAGCGGACGATCGAATGGGAGATCAACGGCCCCGAGCCGCGGCGCGGCATCTTCGTGCGCGTCGCCACCCAGACCGAACCGGTGCGCACGGAAATGCGACGGTTGATGGTCGCAGCGGCCCCGGCCGATCCGCCGACCGAGACCGGTACCAGTGTCACCCCGACCGTCTACTCGGAGCACCTGGGCAAGCCGCGCCCGGTGAGCGAGCTGTGGGTCGCCCTCTCCCGCGAGGCCGACAAGCTCCCGGAAGGGGGCGTCGCTGACTATGAGCTGCCTGACTGGGCGCACGAGCTCGAGGCTGCGATCACCGCCGAGGTCTCGTCGCTCGTCGTCAACTGATCGGCCCCCCCGGTCAGCTGACGCTCCCCGCAAGCGCGGATGAGTTTGCACCCAGCAGCGAAGACTCAGCGCCGGATTGCGCGGCAGAGGAACCAGGCGAGCAGTGCGAGCGCTCCGAGCGGACCCGTGCCGGCGCCGCAGCCGCAGCCGTGGCCGCACTCGAGCGTGAACTCAGCCTCGGCGGCTTCCAGCGGTTCGCCACCCGCGAGCTGGGCGCGCAGCCGCGCGACGTGAGGGCCCGAAGGGAGCCCGGCCTCGACATACTGCGGACCCGCCGCCCCGCAGGTCGAGTGGACGAAGTTCAACCTTCGAAAACTCGACAGCTGCACCGATGGGTCCGCGCCGGGCGACGTGCTCGCCCACCCCCACTTGCCATCGATCTCGAGCGTCCACGAGGTGACCGCGAGAAACGGGACGAGCTCAGGCGCGGGGCTGATGTCGAACTTCGCGTACGCGACGTCGGCTTCGGTGAGGCAGCGCGAGCCGCCCGGCACGGGTTGGCGGCCCCAGCCCTGTGCCGTGCGTGTGAGCGTGCCCGACTTCGTCGGGAGCGCGAGCGCCGGGCCCGCCGTGAACGAGAGCGGCAACGGGCCAAAGCCGCAGTCGTCGTGCAGCGTGTACGTCTCGCCCGCGACCAGCGGGGCATCGGGCTTGACGGTCTTGTCCGTCGTCGTGCCCGGCACTGCGCCACCGTCAGCGAGGGTCAGCCCGGGCCCTCCGTCGGGGTCGAGCGCGCGCCTGCGCTCGAGGGGAAAGCCGGGCGTGTTCGCCGGCAGGCCCACCGCAAAGGCGTTCAACGGCGGACACGACTCAGGACCCGAGCACGGCCAGGCGGCGGTGCCCGCCAGGAGCGCGACTGCACAGAGGGCACGAGCGGACATCGCTCCCGTGCAACGGCTCTGAATTGAACCGGTGAGGCAGGAACACCGACCGAACGAGGCAAGCACGTTGAGGAACATAGTCGTGGCGGACGAGCCACGGGGTGTCCCAGGGCGCAGCGGCGGGAGCACCCAACATCGACGTCATTAGGCCGCTGGCGGCTCCACCTACCGGACGTCGAGCAGCTCGACCTCGAAGATCAGCGTCGAGTTGGGGGGGATCTTAGGCTTCGCCTGGCTCTCGTAGCCGAGCGCCGGGGGAATGGTGAGGCGGCGCAGCTCCCCCTCGCGCATCCCGAGCACGCCTTCGTCCCAGCCCTCGATCACCTGATGCTCGCCGACCCAGAACAGGAAAGGCTGATCGCGGTCGCGCGAGCTGTCGAACTTCGTCCCGTCCTTCAGCGTCCCCACGTAGTGGACCTTGACCTTGTCGCCTGACTTCGCCTCGGCGCCTTCGCCCGCCTTGAGGATCTGGATGATCAGCCCGCTCGGGCGGGTCACCGGCGCCTGAGGGGGCCCGGCCGGCTTCGAAGCAGGTTTGCAGCTGCCCAACAGGAAGACAGCCACCAGGCCGAGCATCAGTCGCACGGTGTGCAGAGTAGCCGAAGGGACTGCGACATCCGCGCTCCAGGTGACGTCCCGGGTCTCAGACCTGCCCGGCGCATCGGGACCGTCGATTCGGAAGCTTGAAACGGCCCGCGCCCTGCTCTGCGCCGAGGCTCCTGCCTACAACCGGAGCGTTCATGCGTTGCTTCCTGATTCTCGCCGCGGTGCTGACCCAAAACGAGCCCGACTGGCCCCAGCTGAGGGCCCACGGCTTCGTCGTCGAATCCCGCGGGCCGATGGCCGCTACCGTTCGCACCGAGCGGTGGCCCGAGTTCGGTGTGGTGCAGCTGACGAGCTGGGAGCTCCACACGCCGACCGCCGAACAGGCGCGAGACACCATTCTCTGCGTCACTGCGCACAGGCCGCAGACGGCGCTCTTCGAGGTGCTCCACGAGAACTTCTGCCGCAGCGGCCACCCCGGGCAGCTTCGCTGGGACGACGCCCACGCGGCGACGCGCTCGCGCGAGTGCCTCCGCCTCGTGATCGGCCCCGACGGCGCGCGGCGGGAGCTGTTCCGCATCGTCCCCGTCGGACAGGAGGTGTGCGTCGTCGCCTCCTCCGAGCGGGTGCGCGGCGTCACGGATCAGGCGTCGATCGAGATGGCCCACTTCGTCGGCAGCTTCCGCGCAGCCAACGGCGCCGAGACGCCTTAAGGGACGTAGGCGGTGACGCGCGCTCCGGAGATGCCACCGGTCACGCGCGAGACCCGGATGGGAACCGAGCTTCCATTCGCGTACGACAACGCGTGTTGGGTGGCCTGGCCGAGGGACAGCCCGGTCGCGAGCGGGACGAGGAAATCACACCAATCCGGCTCTCTGGCGCCCGAGGTCGACCGCTGCTCGCCCGCGTGGCGTTCGAATTCGGAGATCAACCCGAGGTCTCTGCCGTTCTCCAGCAATCGGGTCGTCATTCGCACCCGGAAGCCTACTCGTTCGGAACCGAGACGTGGGTGATACGGGCGGAAGCCTCGACCGGGCGACCCTTGCCATTCAGTCGCCCTCAGGGCCTCCTCGGCCGAGGTGGGACGATCGGCTGACCCGCCTTCAGCGTGGCGACGATTGCCTCGATCTTCCGCGCCCGGCCTTCGGGCGTCTTCATCGCGCTGAGGCGGAACGTCAGGGCGAAGAGATTCAGCCGATCCAGGGCGCGAAAGGTCTTGAGCGCTCTGGGCTGCGCAGCGATCGCCTTTCGCAGGTCAGAGGGCACCGTGGCGTGGCTTGCCTCGCGCATCGGCGCGTAGGCGGCTGCCCATCGCCCGTCGGCCTTCGCAGCGGCGACCTGCGCCAGGCCGTGCTTCGTCATCTTGCCGGCGGAGCTCAACCGCGCAACGTGCTCCTGGTTGACCTGGCTCCAGCGGCTGGTGGACTTGCGCGGCGTGTAGCGCTGGAGAAACGACCGGTCGTCGAAGCCTTTGCGCAGGCCGTCGATCCACCCCCAACAAAGACCGACGTCGATCGCCTCGGCGGCGGTGATCGAACGCAGCCCCGAGTCCTTCTTGTGAATCTTGATCCACAGCTCTGGCTCGCTCGCATGGTGCTTCGAGAGCCACCTCTCGAACTGCGCCGCGCTGGCGAAGCAGCGGACCCGCGCCTCGTTGACGATCATCGGGCCCTCGTACTCGAACTTCACGGACGCAGGCATCAACTCGAGCGCGCTGGAGATCGACCTCGCGTCGGCCGACTCTCCAGCAGCGCGGGGACTCAAGCGCCTGTAACCACTGATCATCACCCAACAGATCGATTCGGGCGGCGGCGCGTTGAAGTTGGACGATGCGCGCTCTCCCTCTGTTCCGGGCCTTCGGTAAGTCTCTGCTGTGGTGGGCGCTCGCGCTCGGCTCCGCGGCAATCGCCACCGCGAGCCTCGTCTACTTCAACCCGGACGAGCTGCCGCCCTTCATGATCGAAAAGCTGCCGCTGCCTTTCGAAGACGTCTGGCTCGCCGCCCTGCGGATCCACGTCGCCGCGGCGGCGTTTGCCCTGCCGGCCTGCTTGCTCTTGTCGACGCGGTGGGTGCTTCGGCGCGCCCCACGGCTGCACCGGTGGTTGGGGCGCACGACGGGCGTGGTGGTGCTCTTCGCGCTCGCTCCCTCGGGCTTCTACCTCTCACTGTTTGCCAAGGGTGGACTGCCCTCGACCCTGGGCTTCATCCTCTCCGGGCTGATCTTGGTGGTGGCGATGGTGCAGGGCGTCCGTACTGCGCGCAGCGGGGACTTCGTCGCGCACCGCCGCAACGCGCTGCATGTCTTGGCACAGCTGAGCGTCGCGGTGACTTCGCGCACGATGCTCTTCGGGCTGGACGCGCTCAACGTCGACCCCGACCGCGCCTACCTCTTCAGCCTTTGGTTGCCGGTCATCGCCGGCGTCGTGCTCGTCGAGCTCCTCACCCCTCGCCCCCGCCCCTCCCGGAGACACCATGAACCGATGCTCGAGCCTCGCCTTGCTGATGACAGCCACCCTGGCCTTCGCGGCGCCGCCCGAGCCTGACGATTCAGTCTCGGCTCCGATCAGGTCGATGGTCGAGAAGGTGCTGCTCAAGCCCCTGGCGGCGAAGGAACAGCGGCAGAGCCGCCTCTCGCGCGCGATGCTCCCGGCGACCGCCCGCCGGGTGCGGGTGCTCGACGCGGCGCCTCAGAAAGACAGCGAGGGAAAACGGTTCGTCACCTTCGCGGTCGACGTCCGCCACGGCTGGGATCTCGACGGTGAGGAAGGGCCGGACCAGGCGCGGTGGCAGGCGAATGAGATCACCGGCTGTGGCTACCCCGAGAGCGGAGAGGTCTTCATCAAGCGCAAGGGCGACTACTACGGGGCCGCGATGCTGCTTGGAAAGAAGACGAACGCCGCCGCGCTCCAGGTGTGCGTGGGCCAGACCGCCCAGGTCGCGACCACGAAGTAGCGGCGAGGAGCAAGGCGCCGGGCGCCCCAGGTTGCTAGAAGGCAAGGCCATG
>JAYVRT010000497.1:0-5563 GCA_043776025.1 Archangiaceae bacterium
ATCAGATCGAGGGCCTGCCGGCGCGGATCGCGGCGCTGCGCGACATGGGCTTTCGGATCGCGATCGACGATCTCGGGTCGGGGTACTCCGGGCTGTCGAGCCTGGTTCAGCTGCGGCCGGACCTGGTGAAGCTCGACATGTCGCTCGTGCGTGGGATCGACGCCGAGCCGGCAAAGCGGAAGCTGGTCGCTTCCCTCGTCGGCGTCTGCCGGGAGCTGCAGATCCTCGTCGTCGCCGAAGGGGTCGAGACCACCGCCGAGCGCGACGTGCTGGTCGGCCTGGGCTGCGATCTCCTTCAGGGCTACCTCTTCGCCCGGCCCCAGCGCGAGCTTCCTCTGGCCGCCCTGGTCGCCCTCAGCGCGGCGTAATTGGCCGCAAGCCAGACGTGCGACCCGCGTTAGGCTCTGCCCCGCGTGGGACCGCCACTGGAAGAGCCGTTGATCACCGCCGAGTCGCTCGACGACTTCGCGATGCTCGAGGGCGTCGGGCTTGCCACCCGCAGGGATCTGATCGGCTTTGCCCAGAAGCGCGGACTCAAGAAGGGCGAGGTGCTGATCGAGCAGGGCGTCCGTCGGGCGTGCATGTTCCTCGTCGTCACCGGAGAGCTCTCGGTGCACCTCGACTCGGTCGAAGGAGATCCGGTCGCGGTGATCACCCGTGGAGAGACGGTCGGAGAGCTCTCGCTGCTCGACGGGAGCGACGCCTCGGCGTGGGTGGTGGCGCGCAGTGACGGCCTGGTGCTCGAGGTGAAGGAAGAGGACTTCTGGCAGCTCACCAACGCGAGCCATCCGTTCGCAGTGAACCTGTTGATCAAGCTCGCCGAGCGGCTGCGGGCCAACAACGCCACGGTCAGCAGCAACGTGCAGAAGCGGAGGCAGTACGAGCGCGCGGCGATGTTCGACGGGCTCACCGGCATTCACAACCGGCGGTGGCTCGACGAGACGCTGCACCGGCTGGTGCGGCGGCATGAAGCGGGCGGCGCGAAGATGGCGCTGTCGCTGATCGACATCGACCACTTCAAGCTCTTCAACGACAAGTTCGGCCACGCCGCGGGCGATCACGTGCTCACCTCGGTGGCGGCGACGCTGGCCGCGAACCTGCGGCCGACCGACCTCGTCGCGCGCTTCGGGGGCGAGGAGTTCGTGATCATCTTCCCTGACACCGAGCTCGAGGCGGCGGCGCTGGCTGCCGAGCGGGTGCGGGTCGCGGTCGCGGCAAAGGGGTTGGCGATGCCCGACGGCGTCGCGCTGCCGCCGGTGACGATCTCGCTCGGGCTGGCGCGGCTCGCGGATCGTCAGACGGTGCCCGAGCTGCTCAAGGCCGCCGACGCCGCGATGTACGAGGCGAAGCAGGCCGGCCGCAACCGCGTCGTCATCGCCCGGTAGCTACAGCCTCAGGAAGAGGCTGTCGTTCTGGTACTCGGCGACGCCGATCAGCTGCGCGCCCGATTGGGCGAAGGCGTCGAGCATGCCCTGCATCGCGCCGCCGTAGCCCTTGGTGTTGATGTAGATCGCGGAGAAGCCGTTGGTCTTCAGCTCCTGCACCATCTGCGGGGCGGGCAGGGCGGCGACCCGGAACTTCCAGTCGGCGTTCGGGCGGCCCTTGACGTCTCCGTGGGAGAAGACGAGAGACTTGGCGAAGAAATACGGCCGGAAGAGCTCGTAGCCGTCGACGCCGCCGTAGTTGGGCACCTCGGGGAAGTGCATCGGCGGAAGCTGAAACACCTTCGCACCCGGTGGGAGCGCCGCCTCGGCTTGGGCGACGAGCTTGCGGTCAGACTCGGCGCGCGCGCGGTCGGTGGCGACGGAGGCGGCGTTGCCGGCGATCGGGATCGCCTCCCACGCTCCGAGGACTCCGACCAGGGCCGCGCCCACCCACCGGGCCGTCCTGGGCACCCGCCGCAGCCACCGGGGCAACACCCAGGCGCCGAAGAGGAGGACGAAGATGAAGATCACGATGCTGGCGCGGTTGAGCGAGCGGAAGAGGAACATCCCCGCGATCGAGAAGAAGCTGCTCGCGCCTCCGACCGAGTGGGCGATGGTGAACCAGGCCACCACCAGCGCGCAGGCGACGCCATAGTCGAGCCGGCGCTTGCCCACTGCCATCGCGGCGTGGACCACCAGCCCCAGCAGCAGCAAGACTCCCGCGTACCCGAGGTAGGGGGAGGGCGCCTCTCCGGTGCCGATCGACACCGAGTTTCGCTTCGCCGACAGCTCGTTCATGAAGTCGAGGCGGTGGTTGCCGCCGGCGATGAAGAAGTTGATCGGCTTGAGCCCGAAGAGGTCGCCGTCCTGCGCGCCCCGAGAGACGGCGGCGTCGTTGCGGCCGTTGATCCGCGCGTAGTTGATCGTGTCCCAGTTCACCGAGAGGAACGCGAGGGCCCCGGTCGCCAGCAGCGCCGCCGCCGCGCCGAGGTGGGCCTTGCGGCCCCGGCGTGCGAGGTGGCCGAGGAAGCACAGCGCGAAGAGCTGGAAGGTGAAGAACAGGTAGTACGGGCTCGACCAGCCGACGATGACGAAGGTGACGAAGGCGAACTTGAAGCGCCCCGAGCGAAGCGGGATCCCCTCGCGGCTTCCGGCCCAGGTCGCGACCAACGCCGACCCCGGCAGGAACCAGAAGCTGACCAGCGTGTAGTGGTGGACCCCGCGGGCGAACGCGTACATCGACAGCCCGAAGAGCATCGCGCCCATGAGCGCGAACTCGCGGGCGCGGTGGAGCCGCCGGGCGACGAAGAAGAACGAGAGCCCGGAGAGGACGCAGCAGGTGAGGTAGCCGAGGTTGATCGCGCCGAAGGTGCCGAAGAGCCGGGCGGCCTGGCCGGTGAGGAAGAAGAGCCAGTCCTCGGAGATGGGGAAGTCATTCCAGCTGGCGACGAAGGGCGCGCCCAGCGAGGGGATCATCTTCGAGGCGAAGGGCAGGAAGTCGCCTCGCGCGGCGGCCGCGACCAGCGCCGCGGTGATCTCCGCGTCGCCGAAGTACGAGACCGGGTCGGTGATGCGTTGGTCCTGGAAGATGCGGAAGTTGGCGCACCACTCGATGATCACCACCACGGCGACGGCCGCGGCCGCGAGGAGATCGAGCCGGCCACGCCGGGAGCGGAGCCACCGCGCGGGAAAGCCTGGGCGGAAGAGCGCCACGGCGGGGACCCTAGAACGGATCCCTACAGGCGCCACATCTGAAGCGGCGTCTTCGCGTCGGGCTTGCTGCTCTTGGTCGCGGCGATCAGCTTGTCGTTGAGCGCCACCATCCGCTCGGTGAGCTGCTCGGTCAGGTTGCAGACGATCTTCATCGCCGCAACGTTCCATCCGTCGAGCAGCTTGCGGAAAGCGCGGCTGGGGATCCGGACCACCATCACCTCGGTCTCTGCCCTGGCCGAGGCGCTGCGTTTGTGCCCGCCGCCGAAGAGGCTCAGCTCGCCGAGCACTTCGCCGATTCCGAGCGAGGCGAGGACCTGCGTGTCCTTCGTGATCTCCACGCGGCCGCGCCCAATGAAGAAGATCGCGTCGGCGAGGTCGCCCTGGCTGAAGACGTGATCTCCCTTGGGCACCACGCGGTCCTCGGCGATCAGCAGAATCTCGTCGAGCTCCGCGTCGGTCAGGCCGCGGCACAGCGGGGATGAAGCCAGCCTGCGACGGCGGGTGTGCGGGGCTTCCATGGGGGCGGCACGCTACCACCGGCGGGCTTCGCCCGGCCCGTTGGTGCGGCGCGGTGCGCCGGTGGTGCGGAATTCCGACGACTCCGATTTCACAGGCGACGCCGCCGAGACAAAAGCGCCAGCGTCGCGCGCGGTTAAAGCCAGTGGGCCCTCCTGGATTCGAACCAGGGACCAATCGGTTATGAGCTGGCGAAAGGGGAGTTCGCACGGGCTCTCACAGGGGGGGATGGATGCTCATCCGCCCGCAAGCATTGAAGGTGGGGACGAGGAGCCAATGTCACCCGACGTTACGGATTCCACCGTTTTCACCCCGCATGGTGCGCCGGTGGTGCGGAAATCTCTGGAGCTGATGACCGTGCGCGAGGTGGCCGCCGTGCTCAAGGTTTCGCGCGCTACTGTCTACGCGTTGATGGAGCGCGGCGAGTTCGTTCACATCTACGGCCACCTCGACCTGGGCGACATGACCGACGCGCTCGGCTTGCTGTCGTTCACCTCGGCTCCGACCGCCGCTGCGGACGTGCTTTCTCTTCGGCGTGGTGCGCCGGTGGTGCGGAATTCCCCCGCGCCCGATTTCTCCGACGACCCCGCCGAGACGAAAGCGCCGTCGGCACGGCAGGTTGAACGCAGTGGGCCCTCCTGGATTCGAACCAGGGACCAATCGGTTATGAGCCGACAGCTCTGACCGCTGAGCTAAGGGCCCGATGAAGATCGGGCTACAAGCGCAAATTTGCACGGGCGTCGGCGAATGGCGAATGTTAGCCGTGCTCATGGACCCGCACCTGCGAGCCGTCTCCCGGACGGTGCCCGACCACTACGCCTCGCAGGAGCAGCTGCTCGCCGCCTTCCGCGGCCAGTGGGCCAAGGAGTTCTTCAACGTCGAACGGCTCGAACAGCTGCACCGCGCGGTCGGTGTCGAGGGCCGGCACCTCGCGTTGCCGCTCGAGCAATACCTCCCCAACACCAGCTTCGCCGCGAGAAACGACGCGTGGACGAAGGCCGCTGTCGACCTCGGCGACCGCACGATCCGCGATGCCCTTCGACGCGCGGGGCTCGAGCCCACTGACATCGATCACCTCTTCTTCGTCACCGTCACCGGACTCTCGGTACCCTCGGTGGACGCCCGGTTGGTCAACCGTCTCGGCATGCGCCCGGACATCAAGCGGACCCCGATCTTCGGCCTCGGCTGCGTCGCTGGCGCCGCCGGCACCGCGCGGATGGCCGACTATCTGCGCGCCTTCCCAACCCACCACGCCCTGCTGTTGTCGGTCGAGCTGTGCTCGCTGACGCTTCAGCGCGAAGACCTGTCGATCGCCAACATCATCTCCTCCGGGCTGTTCGGCGACGGCGCCGGAGCGGTGGTCATGGCGGGCTCCGCGGTCGCCGGTGACGGCCCGCGGGTGCTCGCGACCCGCTCGGTCTTCTACCCGGACACCGAGCGGGTGATGGGCTGGGACATCGGCGGGTCAGGCTTTCGGATCGTGCTGTCCGCCAGCGTTGCCGACGTCGTCGAGGCGCACCTCGGCCAGGACGTCAAGGAGTTCCTTACCGACCACGGCCTGGACCGTACGGACGTGACGCACTGGGTCGCGCACCCCGGCGGCCCCAAGGTCCTCGACGCCATGCAGCGCGCGCTGCACCTGACGCCGGCCGCGCTGGCCATGACCTGGGCGTCGCTCGCCGACATCGGCAACCTCTCGTCCGGCTCGGTGCTGCATGTGCTGCGCGACACCATGGCGGCCCATCCGGTCGGCACCGGAGCTCCGGGACTGCTGCTCGCGATGGGCCCCGGGTTCTGCGCCGAGCTGGTGCTGCTGCGGTGGTGAGCCCGTGCTGAGCTGGTACGTCGTGCTCCTGCTGGCGGTTGCCGTCGAGCGGATGGCCGAGCTCCGGCTGTCGCTGCGACACGCG
>JAYVRT010000498.1:0-1744 GCA_043776025.1 Archangiaceae bacterium
CCGCTCGACTACCTCGACTTCATCGGCTTGATGTCGTCGGCCTTCGTCGTGCTCACCGATTCGGGCGGGGCGCAGGAAGAGACGACCGTGCTCAACGCACCGTGCCTGACGATGCGTGAGAACACCGAGCGCCCGATCACCTGCGAACTCGGCTCGTCTCGGCTGGTTGGGCGCTCAGTCGAGAAGGTGGCGGGTGCGCTCGCCGAGCTCTCCGCTGGCCGCTATCCCCGCGGATCGCCGATTCCCCTCTGGGACGGCAACGCAGGCGCGCGGATCGTCGACGTGCTGCTGGCCTGACCGATGTCCGGGAGGCTGCCGCGCAAGGTGTTGCACGTGATGAACGCAGCCGGGGGCGGCGCGGCGTTGAGCACCCTCGGCCTGATTCGGTCGCTTCGAAGCCAGGGGGTCGAGGCTTGCGTGGTCTGCGACAGCGCTGGAACGCCGGAGGAGCTCGACGCGCTCTCGGAGGCGACCCACGGCCAGACGGTCGTCACTCCGCTGTATTGGTGGAACCGCAAGGTTCGGGCCGCGGCCTGGAAGCGCCCAGTTCTCGAGGCCCTGCAGTTGGCGCGGACCCGCGGGCGCCTCGGCGCGCTCGCGGGGATCGCAGCGAGCGCGCGGCGATGGGGCGCGGAGTTGATTCACACCAACACGATCCTCACGCCCGAGGGAGGGCGCGCCGCGCAGTTGTTGGGGCTCGGCCACGTCTGGCACCTTCGCGAGCTGATCGGGCCTGCCCAGCCCTTTCAGCTTCCGCTCGATGGTGCCCAGCTGGGGCGGTACCTCATGGCCCATGCCTCGGTGGTGGTCGCCAACTCGACCGCCTCGGGCGCTGCGGTGCGGCCCTATCTGGCGCAGGGCCGGTTCGAGGTCGTGCCCAACGGGATCGACCTCGACGCCTTCAGCCGGATCGAGCGACGCCCCCGTGGGACCCTGGTGGTGGCGATGGTGGCCAACCTGACGTCCCGAACCAAGAAGCACCACCTCTTCGTCGAGGCGGCACGAATGGCAAAGGGCGCCGAGTTCAGGCTCTACGGACACGCCCCGCCCGAGGGCCGCGATGGCTACGTGGATGCGTTGCGCGCCAGCTGCGCCTCGGCGGGAGTCCGCGTGATGGGGTTCGTGACCGCCGCAGAGCTGATGCGCGACATCGACATCCTGGTCCATCCTGCCGACAACGAGTCGTTTGGCCGGACGGTGGTCGAGGCGATGGCCTCGGGGCTCCCCGTCGTGGGCGTGGCCGGCGGCGGAGTAGGGGAGACGGTGATCGACGGTCAGACCGGGTTCCTCGCCGAGCCAGACGCGCCGGCGGCGCTCGCGTCGAGGATTTCCCGGCTGGCAGCCGATGAGGGGCTGCGGCGGCGGCTCGGCAGCGCAGGGCGTGCGCGTGCGTCGCAGCACTTCTCTTTGACTGCCTGTGCCAATAGGGTGGCGAGCGTCTACCGGACCGCGCTGGCGGCACCGGTGGGTTCTGGGCTAACTGCGTTCTCCATGCTCAGCGGTGGCGCTTGAAGTTTTCGATCTGCATTCCGAACTTCAACTACGAGAAGTACCTGGGCGAGACGCTCAAGAGCGTCCTCGCACAGGAGGCTGACTTCGAGGTCACCGTCTCGGACAACGCCAGCACCGACACGTCCGTCGAGCTCGTCAGGGCCTTCGCCGACCCAAGGATCAAGGTCCGCGTGAACCGGGCGAACGTCGGCTTCGCGGGGAACCTCGACCGCGCCGCGCGGATGGCGACGGG
>JAYVRT010000499.1:0-5549 GCA_043776025.1 Archangiaceae bacterium
GCCCGCTCGCAGCGCTCCACCCCTTCGGGCCGGTTCGTCGTCACCGGGCCCGCGCTCTTCGGACGACTCCACCTCGCGCCGCTGATGTGCGACTACCTGTTGCGCTACCCCGAGGTGCGCGGAGAGCTGCTGCTCGCGGATCGCGTGGTGAACATGGTTGAGGAGGGCGTCGATGTCGCGCTGCGCATCGGCCACCTCTCAGACTCTTCCCTCGTGGCCCGGAAGGTGGGCCAGACCGCGCGGGTGCTGGTCGCCTCACCGCATTACCTCTCCACCCGGAAGGCCCCGCGCGCCCCTGCCGACCTGCTGCGGCATGCGCTGATTCACTTCACCGCGCTGACCCCGGCACCCGAGTGGCGGTTCTTGAAGAACGGCCGGGAGCAGCGGGTGCGGTTCGAGCCGGTGTTCTCGACCAACAGCGGTGACGCTGCCATCGGGCACGCGCTGCTTGGGGGCGGGATCACGCTCGCCCTGGCGTACCAGGTCGCGGCGGCGGTGAAGGCGGGCCAGTTGAAGCCGTTGCTCGAGGACTTCGCGCCCGAGCCGCTGCCGATCCACTGCGTCTACCCTTCCTCTCGCATGCTCTCGGCGAACTCGCGCGCCTTCTTCGAGTTGGCCGCGGCTCAGAAGTGGAGCTTCGGTGGCGGCGCGAGAGTCTGAAAGTCCGATCGCCTCACCGCGGCGAGCGCTACGGCGGCAGGCCCTGCAGCAGCAGCCGCTTCACGTTCTCACCCATGATCGCGGCGATCTGTTCTTCGGTGAACCCCGCCTTCAGCAGCGCGTCGGTCAACGCGGCCATCGACGCCGCGTCCAGCGGCGTGCGCACCAGCCCGTCGAAGTCCGAGCCGAGCGCGACGTGCTCGACGCCCACCAGGTTCACCGTGTAGCGAATCGCCTTCACGATCGCCTCGAGGTCGTCCCCACAAGTGGCCTGCTCGAAGAAGCCAATCCCGATCACGCCGCCCTTGGCTGCCGTGCGGCGCAGCAGCTCGTCCTTCACGTTGCGCGGGTTGTCGCAGGTGCCCACCACCCCAGTGTGCGAGAAGAGCAGGGGGCGCGTCGACAGCTCGAGCACGTCTTCGATCGTCTTTTCGGAGGCGTGCGCGAGATCGACCACCATCCCCAGCCGCTCCATTTCGGGAATCACCCTTCGGCCCAGCTCGGTGAGGCCTCCCTTCTTTCGCCCGTGCGCGGAGCCGCCGACCTCGGTGTCGGAGAAGTGCGACGGAGCCATCATCCGCACCCCCGCGTCGAACAGCCGCTGGACGTTGCCCAGCTCACCTTCAATCGCCTGCGCGCCCTCGACGCCGAGGAAGCCGGCGGTGATCGCCGGGTTCGACGCCCTCCGCGCGGAGTACCCACGCAGCTCGGCCTGGGTGCGGATCAGGCTGAAGGCCCCGTTGGAGGCATCGGCCGCCTCGCGCAGCCGCCTCGACTGGTAGAGCGCGCGTTCCAGCGGGGAGCCCCACGTCGCCGCCGGCCACCTCTGGGCGACGAAGAGCAGGGGGAGCATGTCCGAGTCTCCGTTGCTCTTCACGTTCAGACCCCAGGGGGCCTGGGTGACGAGGGTGAAGGCTTGCAGCGCCATGCCTCCCTCGATCATCCGCGGAATGTCGACCAGGCCGTGGGAGTGACGCTCGAGCGGGTCCCGGGCCCACAGCAACGAGTCCGCGTGGAGATCGGCGACCCACAGCTTTGCGTGGAGCTTCTGCGCCGCTGCCGAGACCTTAGGGAGCGGCGGCCCTCCGTGCCGGTTGGCGATCGCATCGAACAACGGCGGCCCACCGAAGAAGTAGAAGGCCGCGAAGCCCGCGAGCCCGATCGCGAGCCGGACCAGGCGGCGGCGGCCGGCGGCGGTCACGGCGCTGACCTGCGCGGACAGTCGAACATGGCGGGACCATCTGTCCGAACGTTGGCGAGAGCAAGCGCGCGGGTTATGCGTGAAGGGTGCCCGCTCCTCTGATCTTCGTCTCCCACGCCGTCGACGCCGCTGGCCTCAAGCTCAACGTTCGAGAGCGCGCGGGCAGTGGCCCCGCGGTGGTGATGCTCCACGGCTGGCTCGATCACAGCCACGGCTTCGACTGGATGGCGGAGCACCTCCCCGCCGCCTGGCGGCTCCTCGCCCTCGACTTTCGCGGCCATGGCCAGAGCGACCCGCTGCCCCGTGGCGGCGCCCACCAGTTCACCGATCACGTCGCAGACGTCGAAGCGCTCGTCCGCCACTTCACCCTCGAACGCTTTCACCTCGTCGGTCACTCGCTCGGGGGCTCGGTGGCGCTCTGCTTCAGCGCCGCCCGGCCAGACCTCGTCCAGAGCCTGACGGTGATCGAGAGCCTGGGCACCTCGGGCGGCGAGCCCGACCGCGCGGTCGAACGGCTGCGCGACTTCGTCTCCGAGCTCTTCAAGCCGACGCGCCGCCGGGTCTATGCCTCGGTCGAAGAGGCGGGCCGGCGCGTCGCCGAGGCCAACTCGTCCTACAGCCCGGCCGCCGCCCAGCACATGGCGCTGCACGGAACCGTCGCCGTCGAGGGCGGCGTCACCTTCAGCGCCGACCCGCTGCTCAAGCGCACCTCGGGGATGGCCTTCGACGAGGCCCAGGTGCTCGCGATCCTCGCCGCGGTGAAGTGCCCGGTGCAGATCATCCAGGGCTCCAACGCGATGACCGTCGACGACGAGACGATGCAGCGCCGGCTCGAGGCACTCAGAAGCCCCAGGGTGATCCCGATCGAAGGTGGACACCACGTCCACCTCGACCGCCCAGCCGACGTCGCCGCGCAGGTGATCCGGTTCGTCGAGGGTTAGCCCCGGCTCACTTAAGGGCGCGCCTTCCGGGCGGGAGTCCGCGGAGGGAAGCGCTATGCTGGCCGCCTTTCCCAGGGGGCTTCACCATGCCGCGACGCATCGATCGGCCGACTACGCCGACCACCACGCCGACCCGCCCGACCACCACCCCGGCGACGACCACCCCCGCCACGCCAGCCCCGGCCAACCGCCCGGGCTGGGCTGGCCCCACCGGCAACGTCACCCCCGTCACCGACAACTTCGCGACCACGCCGAAGGGTGGCGCAGCCAAGTCGGTGAAGCTCGGCGCTGAGCTCTATCTGTCGCCCTCGGGCAACTTCGTCTCCCGCGCCGGGCAGGACAAGCCGCTGACCCCGGTGGAGATGGGCGACACGCTGACCCGCGCGGCCCAGCAGGCCGAGGTCGGCGTCAACGTCTTCGCCCGCCCCGAGCTGACCCTGCCGCAGAAGCAGGCCGCGCTCGACGCGCTGCTGGCCTCCTTCACCACCGGCAAGGATCCGTCGAAGTTCGCCGGCAACGCCGATCAAGCCCTGCAGACCCGCGCCTCCGCGGCGCCGCTGATCCTCGATCTCGCGCGCAGCCTCGACCCGAGCAAGGCGCCCCAGAAGGCGCTGCAGGACAAGGTGCTCGCCGGCTACCTCAAGGCGATGGACGGCGAGCCGCACGGGCAGCTGCGCAACTTCATGCTCTTCGATCTCGATCGCGCCAAGGGCCAGCTGCCCGGCGCGATGCGCCCGACGATCGACGGCCTGATGCGCGAGGTCGCCCCGCTCGCGCCGCCGTACGAAGAGTGGTTCAAGAACGGCAACACCAACTTCAAGCTCGACTACTACGTCGGCGACAGCTTCTGGGACGAGGAGCTCAACTCCTACGCGGCCGAGGGCTTCAAGCGCACCGACAACCCCGACGGCACCGTCTCGATGACCAAGCACCTCGAGCGCGAGCGCCAGCTCAACGACGGCACCACCCAGAAGTTCGTCACCGACGTCGAGCTGAAGATGCACAACGGGCCGCAGGGAATGTTCGATCACATGAACGACCCGTCGGTCGCGGGCGTCGTCTACTCCGGGCACGCCAACTACGGCCGCGAGGTCCCCTCACACCTCGGTGGCGCGCCGGCGATGAGCGGGGCCAAGGCCTTCTTCGCGCTGCAGTGCGGAGGCAAGGGCGTCCACAACGCGTTGGTCGAGAAGTTCCCGGATCTCCAGGTCGTCTCCTCGAAGAACTCGTCGTACGGCTACCAGGATCGCAAGACGCTGATGAACACCATCGACGGGATCGCCGGCCGGCTGCCCTGGTCGCAGATCTCGACGAAGAACGCCTCGAGCAACGTCGACAACTACTACTTCCCCTCCGACACGCTGATCTCCCGCCGCGCGCAGGATCGCGATCACGACGGCGTCGCCGACAGCTGGGATCGCGTGCTGACGGTCAACCCCTTCCACCCCCAGGCGGCGATCGACGCCCAGCTGACCCCGAAGGATCCGCTCAAGCCGGTGGAGCAGCTCGACGGCCGGGCGCTCACCGGCTCGGTGCTCCGCTTCTGGCGCATGGCTGGCTACAACGAGTGGGCGATGCCGCTCAAAGACCAGGGCCTCGTCGGAGCCGGGTTCTTCGCCGGGAAGAAGACTGACCCGATATTCAAGGTCGAGTCGAAGGGAGGCGAAGACGGCAAGCCGGTGCTCGAGGTGAAGGTCAACAGCCAGTACTCGCACGCCTCCGAGGAGGTGCTCGGCGCCGCGCTCCACTACGAGCTGGGCCGGCAGATGGCGTCGAAGGCGGGCCTGAGCGCCTCCGACGCGAAGGCCGCGGGCCTGCTGATGGCCGCCGAGGCGCTCAACGTCGACACCGGCGATCACAACGACGAGACCTGGTCGGCGCTGCTGAAGTTCAACGGGTTGCCGGCGAACATCACCCACGCCGACGCGATGGCCGCGAACAGCCAGGACGAGGAGCTCTCGGCCGGCGGTCCGCGCACCCTCGAGCTGTTCAAGGCGACGCTGAAGGCGAAGGGCGTCTCGCTCTAGAAAGCCTCAGTCGTGAACCCAGTACTCGGTGTTCGGCCGGCGGAACGCGGGCGAACGGGTCGACGGCCCGATGTTGAAGTTCGCGCTGCCGGCGTTGCTGATCGTCGGCGCCCCGTTGGTCAGCGTCCCTTCGACGATTGGCGCGATGTGCCCGTGGGGATTGTGGGTGCTGGTGACCAGCCCGTTGCCGCCGCTGTTCACCACCCGCTGCGCCTCCGCCGCCGAGACCTGCCGCCACCCCGCCGCCGCGCCCGCCTTGCTGTGCAGCCAGGCCGAGGTGTCGTTCGCCGTCCTCTGCGGCAGGTTCACCCCGCGCGCCCGCATGAAGTCCTGGGTGTAGACGTTGCAGTAGGTGTTGCCCCCGTGCGGCACGTACTTCGGGTTGGCTTCAGGGTTGAGCCGCTGGGCCAGCTCCCGCGTCCCGGTCGCTGCGCGCGACGGGCTGAAGGTGTCCACCGCCCGCTGCGAGCCCGGCTGCGCCGACGGCTGACGGGCGACCGGCGCCTTTGCCTGGAACTGCGGCATCGGCATCGGCGGTCGAATGACGGGGGACTGGAAGGAAGAGGTCAGGTTCATGGTGCGCGCTCCGAGAAATGCACTGCTTGAGAGAATTCTCGGTGGGCAAAAAACCCAGTTGTCTCGGGCATGTCGATTGCGCTTGGAGTGCACCCACAGTGTGCGGGCGGCTCCTCCTTGGGGACGGCGCGGCTCGCCAGACTC
>JAYVRT010000500.1:0-1739 GCA_043776025.1 Archangiaceae bacterium
GGCGCCGTAGGGGCACAGCCAGATCGAGATGAACGCGTCGAGCGTCGAGGTATGGTTGGCGACGTAGATCGCCGGCATCGAGGCCACGATTCGCTCGCGGTGGTTGACCTTCGGCGTCGCTCCCGAGAGGAAGAGCACGGCGCGCCCCACGGTGTGGCCGTAGAAGTTGCACAGCTTGATGCGGGCGACGCGCCACGGAATCAGCGGGATCGCCGCGAGCAGGGCGATCATCGAGCCGACCGCGACCACGAAGAAGCCGAGCAGGAAACGAAGGATCGAGGTGAAGGACCGGATGGCCGGCCGAAGATACTCCGGTTGACCCCGCCGCGATCAGCGCACAGTTGGGCTAAGTGACCGACCGGTGACGCCCGTTCCCGCCCCGCCTTCGCCGGTCCGCTCGATGCTGCCGTGGGTGGCACTGGCCTGCTCGGTGGCCGGGGTGCTGCTGTGCCCGCTGATGCTGCTCGGCTTCGCGCTCGGAGCCACGGCGCTGGCGAAGAAGCGGGGCCCCCGCGGGCCTGCGATCGCCGCGATGGCGTTCCCGCTGGTGGCCGGGCCCGCGGTGCTGGCGGTGGCGATCCCCAACTTCTTCACCTTCAAGTCGCGCTCGCGGCAGACCGAGTGCCGTACCTACCTTCAGGCCGCCTACCACGACGAGCGCGCCTACTTCGGCGAGCACCAGCGATACTCGGTGCACCCGACCGAGGTCGACTTCCGGCCCGAGCGGGGCAACCGTTACCTCTACCTGTTCACCGCCGAGGGCCCGCTGGCGCCGAACATCGCGGCGCCGAAGACGGAGGCGGTCGGGGTCGGGGCTGACAGCACCCAGTGGCCCGACCCCTCGAACGACCAGCTGATCGCCGGGATCCCCGCCGAGGTGAAGGAGCAGCTGGGAATCAAGGGCGAGTGCCCGAAGTGCGAAGTGACGATCGCCTGCGCTGGCAACCTCGACAGCGATCCGGCGATCGACGTCTGGACGATCTCGACCGCCGCGCGGGGCGAGATCCCCGCCGGCGTCGCCCGCCGCGAGGTCGACGACTCGACCACTCCGTGAAGGCTCGAGCGCCGCTGCCCGGGGCCCGTCAAGCGCGGCCGGGTCAAGTTCTGATTTCAAGGCGCACCTTTGAGGGCCACCCCGACGCGGCTTTAGGCGATGCTGCCGGGCTTTGAGTCCTTTGAAGCTGCTCTTCCTCAGTTCCGAGGTCGCCCCTTTCGCCAAGACGGGAGGGCTGGGTGACGTCTCCGCGGCGCTGCCCCGCACCCTCCACCGCCACGGGCACGACGTGCGGGTGTTCATGCCGCTGTACTCGCGCATCGACTCGCGGAAGTTCCCCTTCCGCCGGGTGGAGTCGCTGCAGGACTTGACGATCGTCTTCGGTCAGCGCGCCTTCGACGTTTCGATCTTCGCCGCGAAGCTGCCCGGCTCGACGCTGGAGATCTTCTTCGTCCACTGCCCCGAGCTCTACAGCCGCCACTCGATCTACAGCCACGCCGGCGACGAGCACCTGCGCTTCCTCGTCCTCGCCTACGCCGCGCTCGAGTGCGCCCAGCGGATGCGCTTCGCCCCCGACGTCGTCCACTGCAACGACTGGCAGACGGCGATGGTGCCGTTGTTGCTCAAGACCCGCTTCGCCTGGGACCAGCAGATCTTCGGGCGGACGAAGACGGTGCTGACGATCCACAACCTGAACTACCAGGGGATGTTCCCCGCCAACGTGATCGGCCAGACCGGGCTGGGC
>JAYVRT010000501.1:0-5508 GCA_043776025.1 Archangiaceae bacterium
GTTGCTTCGGTGCGGGCCGGCTCTTCGCCAGGGTTGCCAAGCAGCGCCCAGCCCAGCACCGCCAGGCCCAGGACCATCACCGCCGCGAAGAGGAGGCGCCGCACCCGCGGCGAAGGCTATCAGGGGCTCGCGCGGCTCACGGCTCGAACGCCCCGATGAAGACCCTGTCCATCGAGTTCGCCGAGGGCATCAGCCGCCCGCCGACCGAGTAGATGCGACCCTCGTGAATCGGCGCGAAGTGGACGTGCGAGCGCGCCACCGGCAGCGGAGTGACGTCGACGAACGGTTGCAGGGTGTTGTTCTCGTAGAAGCGCGCCCGCCGCACCCGGTCGACGAAGTGCTCGTTGCTCGCGCCGCCCTCGCCGCCGCCGATGACGAACACCGACTCACCCCATTGAGACACCGCCGCGGTCCACGGCGCGCTCGGCAGGTTGCCCGCCACCACCCAGCCGGTGAGCGCTCCGCTGGCGTCGTGCTCGGACCTCAGCACCTCGTCGAGCGGGCTCAGGTTCTCGTCGAACCCGCCGAAGAGGAAGATCCGCCCCTCGTGCACCAGCGCGGCGTGGTGGCTGCGGGGCTGGGGCAGGCTCACCGGCGAGGTGGACCAGGCGCCGTTGACGCCGTCGGCGCCGAGGGTGCTGACCATCACCTTCGCCTTCGGAGCGCTCGCGGTCCCGCCGATCAGGTACAGCTTGTCGCCGAGGATCGCCGCGGTGCCGTGGATGTCGGCCTCGGTCAGCGGGCTGCCCAGCTTCCAGGTGACGTTGCCGTCGTTGTCGATCGTCCCCACCACCACCTTCCCGCTGGCGAAGGGGCCCATCGCGTCCATCGAGGCCCCCGCGATCAGGTAGACGTGGTTGCGGGCCTTGGCCTGGGTGTGAAAGCCCAGCTGCAGCGGCAGCGTGCCCGCGTTCTCCCAGGCCCCGAGCGAGCCGTCGGCGGCAATCTTCGCGCGGCGCAAGGTGTCGTAGATCGCGTGGATCACGTCGCCCGAGTTGCTCACGCCCCCGACGACGTACAGGTACGTGCCGGCGCTGCTGGAGTGGACGAAGCTCGTGTGGTGATCGACGACCACCGGGTAGTGGGCGGGCTCCGTCCACGCGACGCTGCAGGTGGCGGTGCGATCGCATGCGGGCCCCGCGTCGAGCGTGCCCGCATCGGGTGGCGGTAGCCCGGCGTCCGGCTCTCCGGCATCGGCGGGCGCGCCGGCGTCGGGATCGCTGCCGGCATCGGCGTCGACCCCCGGACCCGCGTCCTTTTGAGGATCCACCGGCCCGGGCGCCTTGCCGCACCCCGCGCCGAGCGTCATCACCGCCACCAGCAGCCCCAGGACTCGAACGTTCATCTGGGGCCGCCTCAGCAATGGGCGTACCAGCCTCCCTTTCCCCAGTGAGACAGGCGGCGACCGTTAACCCTCTGCCGCGGCGGCGGCTGGCGGCGGTGACACTAAGTTGGCGCGGTTTCCCTACGCGTTTGTTGAATTCTGGCGATTTCGCCGTACGGTCAGCGACATGGCACTGAAGCGGTACCAGGCGCTGGGTCCTTTGCTCGCCGGTGAGGGCTCGCGCGCGTTCATCGGGCTCGAGATCTCCAAAGACGGTCGGGCCGACCCGGTGGTGCTGGTCTGGGTCCCCGAAGGCGCCGACAAGGATCCGGTGCTGCTCGAGCGGATCAAGCGGGAGACGGAGCACGCCGCCAAGCTCGACCACCCGAACATCGTCCGGGTCGCCGGCTTCGCCTCGCTCGACGAGGGCTTCGCCCGGGTGGTGGAGTTCGCCGACGGGGAGTCGCTGCGCAAGCTGCTCGAGCTGGCGAAGCAGCTGCCGGCCAACATCGCCGCGAAGATCATCTGCGACGCCGCGACCGGGGTGCACTACGCCCACGTCGCCGGCAACGACGACGGCTCTCCGCTGGTCCACGGAGACATCCGCCCCGAGACGCTGCTGATGTCGTTCAACGGCACGGTGAAGGTGACCGGCTACGGCGCGCTCGCCTTCGCCCCGCGGGAGATCGGCGGCCAGCGGGTCAAGGGCCGGCGGGTCCACACCGCGCCCGAGCAGATCATCAGCGGCCGCGATGCCTTCGTCCTCCAGACCGACGTCTACCTGCTCGGCCTGACCCTCTACGAATGCCTCACCGGCGTCGTCCCCTTCGCCGACCAGAACGAGTTCTTCGATCACGCGGTGCTGACGCTGCCGATCCAGCCGCCGACCCCGGGCCTGGTGCCCGAGGCCCTGGAGAAGATCATCTTCAAGGCGTGCGCGAAGAAGGTCACCGAGCGCTTCCCGACCCCGCTCGCGCTGCGCGAGGCGATCGAAGGCGCGATCGGCCCGCTGCCCACCAACGACGAGCTGGCCGCGTTCCTCAAGACGTACTTTCCCGACAGCGATCAGGTCCGCGCCGCCCGCCGGCAGGCGATCGACGCCGGCATCGCCGACTACGCCCGCAAGGTGTGGGCCGAGCGGAAGATGGAGCCGATCTTCACCCCCACCGGCGGGACGCCGATGTTGCCGCCGATCAAGACACCGATGGCGACGCCGGCGATCGTTGCCCAGGCCGCCGTTGTTCCAACGAAGCCCGTGGTGCTCAAGGCCCCGGCCCCGCTTGCTCCGGCCGAGGAGCCGGAGTCGAAGTCCCGCACCCCGCTGGTGCTCGGCGGCCTCGCGGTGGTGCTGATCGGCGGGATCTGGTGGGCCTCGAGCCTGGCCAACGCGCCGCTGGAAAAACCGCTGGTGCCCCCCCCGCTGGCGGCGAAGGTGATCGACGCGGGGACGGTGGCGGCGGTCACGCCTCCTCCGGCGCCGGTGGTGGTCGACGCCGGCCCAGCCGAAGTGGAGAAGCCGCCCGCGGGGGTCGACGCCGGCCCGGCGACCCCGGTGGTCGCCGAGGTGGTCAACGCCCCGGTGTCGATCGACTCGAAGCCGGGCGTCGAGCTGTCGATCGACGGCAAGGTCGTGGGCCACACGCCCTGGCGCGGGACGCTGCCCCCGGGACGCAAGCTGCTGCTGCTGGTCAACAAGGAGGCGGGCCTGCGCACCCAGCGGGCGATCACCGTCACCGCCGGGGAAAAGAACGAGGAGAGCTTCACCTTCGCCCAGGGCTTCGTCACCCTCTCCGCTCCGGAAGGGGCCCAGGTCTTCGTCGACGACCGGCGCATCGGCTCGGCGCCGATTCGCGGAGAGATCCCCGTCTACGAGGGCGGCCACCGGATCAGCGTCACCGTCGGCAAGGCCCGCTGGAGCGAGCCGTTCAACCTCAACGCCGGCCAGCGGATCAACTTCAACGTCGAGATGCAGTAGCCGCCTTCTTCAGCCGCGGCTCTTCCGGTTCTGGATCATCGCCTCGTAGCTGCGGGCGACGCTCTGAGAAAGGATCAGCAACTCGGAGATGTCGGGCGGCGTCAGCTCGTCCGCGCCCTGATCGACGTAGAGCAGGTGCACCGGCTTTCCCCGCACCAGCAGCGGCATGATCACTGCGGTGGTGGGGTAGCCCCCGCCGAGCATCTTGTAGAAGACCGCGGTGCCGGCGCCACGCTTCATCGGCCCGACGTAGTGCGAGCGCGACTCGCAGACGAGCCGGAAGGTGCTCTGCTCCTTGAGCGACACCCCGATCCGCCGCACCGCCTTCTCCCGCACGCCCTGCCCCGCTCCGCGCCAGCCGGTGACGATGTCACCGTGCACCGACAGCAGCAGCGACCGGCGGAACTTGCTGATCGCGAACCGCAGGATGGTGTGGGCGATGTCCTCGCGATCCTCGCTCTTCGACAGCAGCGCCTGGGCCTCGGTAAAGGTCAGCGGCGCCAGCGCCGGCTCACTGGTGGCCATGCCCGTGGGCACCTTGCCGATCGGCTCGATCAGCCGAGCCCGTGGCGCCGACACCGTCGGATCGTCATCGACCTCGATCCCCTCGATGGTCTCGACGTCGTCGTCACCGATCGCCTTGGCGTAGATGCTGGCGAAGTCGTCCTCGTTGATCAGGTCCTTGACGTCTTCGGGGTTCGGCTCGTCGGCCTTCTTCCGGGCCGAGGGGCGGATCGTGTTCATGTCGATCGGCCGCATCGGGCGGAAGGCCTTGCAGTGCTTGCGCAGCAGCTGATTGAGCCGGAACTCGGGCACCACCACCGTCATCACCCTCTTGCCCGCCTTGAAGCCGAGGTCGTCGAGCGCCTGGAGCTTCGTCGGGTCGAGCACCGCGACCGTGACCCGCGTCGCCTCGACGCGCATCGGGAGCAGATCGTTGTCGTCGGAAAACTGCGGGTCGGCCAGCGCCAGCGCCTGCGGATCAGGCACCATCTCCCCCGAGGCGAAGGGGACGTTGTGCTGCTTTCCGAGCGTGCGGGCGAGATCCTTCTCCTGGGTGAAGCCGAGCTCGACGAGGTTGGTGCCCAGGCGTCCCCCGTGCACCACCTGCGCCTCGAGGGCCTCCTCGAGCTGGGCGGCGGTGATCAGGCGCTGCTCCAGAAGCATTTCTCCCAGTCGCGCCACGGTTTGGACTCTACCTTCCCACCGGATCATGCGGGTGGTGGCTGAAGCCGACGTGGTTGCCCGCGGGGTCATCGACGTAGATCGTCCACCGGGTCTGCATCTGCACCACCACTCCGCGCTGCTTGAGCAAGCCGATCAGCGCCTCGCGATCGGCGGCGTGGATCCGCAGGGCGATCATCGCTGGCCCGAAGGCGTCGCCCGCCTCGACGGCGAGGAAGCCCGCACCCGGCTCGCCCAGCCCGGAGAGGTTCAGCCAGACGCTGCGCAACCGGCCGTCGGCGTCGAGCTGGCGGGCCTGCTCGGGGAGCCCAAGGGTGTCGCGGTAGAAGGCGGACACCGCCTCGACCCCCGCCGACCGGGCGTGGACCGCGACGTGGTGGATCCCCAAAGAGAGCATGGCGACGGGCAATGTACGTGATGGCCGGGCCGGTGCGGGGGTGATCGACGTCCCCGCAAAGCCAATGGGTGGGGGTAGTGTCCGCGGCCCGATGGCGACGTTGCTGATCATCGAGGACAACTTCGAGCTGGGGAGCCTGCTCCAGGCCGCCGCCGAAGCGCGCGGCCATTTGGCGATCACCGCGCGCACGGCGCGCGCCGCGCTCGAGGCGGTCGAGGCCAACAAGCCCGACCTGGCGATCTGCGATCTGCTGCTGCCCGACATGGGCGGCGGCGAGGTGCTGGGGAAGCTCAAGGCGCTGGGAGTGCCGGCGATCGCGATGAGCGGCGTCTACCGCGGCTCGAAGTTCGCGCAGACCGCGAAGGAGCAGCACGGCGCGATCGCCTTCTTCGAGAAGCCCTTTCCGCTGCACGATCTGCTGCTGTGCGTCGAGGCCATCGTCGGCGTCGCCCCGCCCGCGGCGGACGCAGCGGACGCAGCGGGCGGGTCGCTGGGGAAGGAGCCAGCGGTGATCGAGCCGGGGGCTCAAGATGCGGGCGGGCTGCCGCCGATCGAGCAGTGGGAGAAGAGCTGGAAGAGGGCGAGCCGCGCCGCGCCCGCTCCCGCGAAGCGCGTGCTGCCCCGCGC
>JAYVRT010000502.1:0-5505 GCA_043776025.1 Archangiaceae bacterium
GGCGCCACCACCGGCCAGTGCGTGCCCTTCTGCCAGGCCGACACCGACTGCCCGGTCGGCCAGTCCTGCCAGAAGGTCAACGACCGGTACCGCTGCGCCCCTGGCTGCGCCACCTCCGCCAACTGCCCGCTCGACCAGCGCTGCAACGGCTCGAAGGTCTGCGAGGGCCCGATGGTCGGCACCGCGCGCGTGTGCCAGGCGACGCCGGTTTGCAAGACCTGCGAGCTGTGCGACCTGACGAAGAACGAGTGCCTCTCGGCAAAGACCGGCACCGCGGCGTTCCCCTACTGTCTGCAATGCAGCGCCCCGGCCGAGTGCAGCGGCGGCACCTGCGTCGGCCTCGACGACGGCAAGAACTACTGCGCCCGGTTCTGCACCAGCGGCGTCGAATGCCCCCAGGGGTTCGTCTGCCTCGGGCTGACCACCGGCCAGAGCGCCTGCGTCCCGGCCAACCGCCAGTGCAGCGGGAAGTGCCCGTGAAGCGCCTCGGCCTGCTCTTCGTCGTCTTCCTCGCCGCTTGCTCCGGGGGCACGGTAGAGAAGCCGCGGGAAATCTGCGGCAACGGTAAGGACGACGACGGCAACGGGCTCACCGACTGCCAGGACCCCGACTGCTCGGGCCAGACCGGCTGCCAGATCGCCAACACCGACGCTGGCTACTTCGGCCCATGCTCCAGGTGTGGCAAGGCGTGCACGGCGCAGAGCCAGTGCCTCACCGTCGACTTCGCCACCGACACCCCGCTGCCGGAGTGCGTCGGCGGCAAGTGTCAGCAGTTCAACACCAACGTTCAGGTCGCCTACGAGCTCGACACGGGCTACTGGGCGGCCTTCCCCCAGACGCTTCGGGCGATGCAGACCCGCATCGTGAGCAAGCTCGGCGTCGACGGCGGAGCGGTCAGCTGCGCCACGGTGCAACTCGTCGCCGCCCCCGACGGCGGCTCGTTCGCCGCCGAGGCCGACGCCGATCGGCTCGAGAAGAACGGCGCGTTCAACGTCCGTGGCTTCGACGTCACCACCTTGAACCAGCTGGGCGGGATCAAGATCACCAACCCCTTCTTCAACGTCGGCACCGGCGGCAACTTCCTCATCTGGACGGAACTTTGGGGCGGGCCGCGCGGCACCAACACCCACCTGCCCACCGGCAACCGCTACGGGTTTGGTTGCTTCGAGACGGGCGCTGCGGTCGCTGACCTCGTCGCCTCCGACAGCTGCTCGGCCGACGGCGGTACCTGCCGCACGCTTCGCGTCAAGATCCCCGGCCCTTGAGCCTCCGGTAGGACTACCGCTTGAGGGTCATGGGTGTCAGGGCCGACGCCTTGGCGAGAAGCGCTTCGAGCCCAAGCTGCTTCGCCCACTGGGCGAGATGGGTGGCATCGAGTCGAGGGTTGGCGTTGAGCAGGCACCCGCTGCGCGACTTGCAAGAAACTGAGCGTCTCGTCGGTCACGGAGGTGCGCCCAGGACGCGAGCGGCGAATAGGCTGACCGGGTGGTCCTCCACCGGCGGACGCGGGCAGCTGGGGCGGTAACGCACCCTGAGCACTCTGCGCCTGGTCTAAACTCCCTGAGCCGTGCTTCCGCTGATCCTCGTTCTCGCTGCCTGGGGCGACCTGCGCCCCGACGGGCCCCCCGCCCGCAGAGGACCGCCGCCGAAGACGTCGCAGCGGCGCGAGGCGCTCGACGAGCTCCAGGCTCTGCTGGGGCAGTGGCAGAAGGAGCGCAGCGACTTCTCTCGCGAGGTCGCGCTTCAGCAGCGGGCCGAGCTGCGGCTCGAGGCCTCGCGCGAGCACCGCGACGACCCCGCGGCGGCGGTGAAGGAGATCGAGGTGAAGCGGGGCACCGGCAAGTCGGGGCGGGGGAAGGTGATCGAGTTCGCCCCCCGCGAGAAGCTGGAGGTCGATCTCGAACAGGCCGAGGCCGACGCCGAAGCGCGCCAGGCGGCCTGTCGCAAGGACCCGGTGAAGTGCGAGGCAGACCGGAAGAAACGTGCCCGGCTCGAACTCGCCGACGAGGCGTTCGAGGCGGCGATCGAGGTCAACTTCGAGAAGCGCCGCGCGAAGATCGAGGCCGAGGCGGTGAAGATGCAGGCGGAGCTGATGGCGGCGCGCCAGTCAGAGGCCAACCGCCAGGCGAAGAAGCTCGGGGGCGCCGTCGACGACGAGGGCAACTTCGTCGACGACGATCTCAAGGCCGAGCCGCCGCCAATTCTCCCGACGTCACACTGACCGCCCCACATCATTCGGGCCGGGGCGGCGGCTCGGCGCTATGACGCCGCCATGGATCGCAAACTGCTGCTCAACGGGAAGTGGCGGGACGGGAGCGGACTCGCCAAGGTCAACAGCCCCTGGGACGGCCGGTTGATCAACCGGGTCGCCCAGGCCTCTGCTGCCGACGCTGAGGAAGCGCTCAACGAGGCTGCGTCCGCCCGCCCGGCCCTCGCCGCGCTCTCCACCGGCGCGCGGCGCGCAGTGCTCACCGGGATCGCCGCGGGGCTCGAGGCGCGCAAGGCCGAACTCGCCGAGGTGATCTCCGACGAAGCCGGCAAGCCGATCTCGCTGGCGATCACCGAGGTGACCCGGGCGATCGAGACCTTCACCGTCGCCGCCGCGGAGCTGCAGCACTTCGGCGCAGAGATCGTCCCGGTGGATCTCGGCGCCGGAGAGGAAGGCACCGAGTGCGAGGTCCGCCGGTTCCCCGCGGGGGTGGTGGTGGGGATCGTCCCCTTCAACTTTCCGCTCAACCTCGGCGCGCACAAGGTCGCCCCGGCGCTGGCGGTCGGGGCGCCGATCATCGTCAAGCCGCCGCCCCAGGCGCCGACAGCGCAGCTGATCCTCGCGGAGATTGCGCTGGTCGCCGGCGTTCACCCCGGGGCGCTGCAGGTGCTCCCCTGCGACAACGCCGTCGCCGAGAAGCTCGCCACCGACCCCCGCGTGCGGGTGCTGTCGTTCACGGGCAGCGCAAAGGTGGGGTGGCACCTGAAGCAGTTGGCGCGGGGCAGGGTGGTCCTCGAGTTGGGCGGAAACGCCGCGGCGATCGTCGCCGACGACGCGGACCTCGATCGCGCCGCGCAGCGGTTGAGCCGCAGCGCCTTCGGCTACGCGGGGCAGACCTGCATCAAGGTCCAGCGGATCATCGTCGACGCCAGGGTGTGGGACAGCTTCGTGCCGCGGTTCCTCGAGCAGACGCGGGCGCTGAAGGCGGGAGATCCCCGCAGCGGGGACATTCTCGTCGGGCCGGTCATCGACGACCGCTCCGCCGATCGGATCGTCAGCTGGGTCGACGAGGCGAAGCTCTCCGGAGCCCAGGTGCTGCTCGCAGGTGCCCGTGAAGGGCGGCTGCTCCACCCCACGGTGCTGACCCAGGTTCCCCACAGCGCCCGCGCGTGGCGGGAAGAGATCTTCGGGCCGGTGGTTGTGATCTCACAGGCAGCGGACTTCGAAGCGGCGCTCGCCGATGCCAACGACGGCGACTACGGCCTGCAGGCCGCGGTCTTCACCCGCGACCTGCGCCGGGTGCGGCGCGCCTTTCACCTGCTCGACGTCGGAGGAGTGATCATCGACGACGCCCCCAGCTTCCGCAGCGATGGTCAGCCGTACGGTGGCGCAAAAGGCTCGGGCCTGGGCCGCGAGGGGCCGCGGTGGGCGATGGAGGACTTTACCGACACGCGGGCCCTGCTGCTGCGGCCCTGACGCCCTGGCGCCTGCTAGCTTCTGGAGCCTGATGATCGCTGTTCGCTGCATCACCCTGGTTGGGCTCGTGCTGCTCGCGTTGCCGGGGTGCGGGCGGTCGCTGGTATACCGCTTCAGCCCCAGTGCCGACGCGGGCGCGGATGCCGGCGCCGATGCCGGTTCGGACGCTGGCGGGCCCCCGGTCGATGCCGGCCCGCTGGGCTGCATTCCGGGGATGCTGGCGCTGAAGAAGGCTGTCCCCGCGGTGATGTTGGTCATCGACCGTTCGGGATCGATGGACGACCCCTTCGATTCCAGCACCCGGTGGCGAAGCCTGACCCGCGCGCTCGCCACGAGCCTGCCCCCGGTCGACGGCACGATGGAGCTCGGGGCGCTGATCTTCCCCACTGGCCCCGCGGTAGACAACTGCTCGGTGTCGGGCGCTGCCGATCTCGCGCCCGCTTTCGGAAACGTCGGCCCGCTGCTGCAGCGGATGGAGGGCACCGTGCCCCGCGGGGCGACGCCGACCGCCAGCGCGGTCGCCGTGGCCGGCACGCTGCTGTCGACGGTGCGGGCTGCGAGCGCTGCCCGGGCGTTGGTGCTCGCCACCGACGGTGCGCCGAACTGCAACGCCACGCTCGACCCGCTGACCTGCACCTGCCCAACGGCCATCGGGCTGGGCGGTTGCAGCCAGGGATCGCGGTGCCTCGACGACGCTCGGACGGTCGATGAGATCGCGGGGTGGCAGCGCCGCGGGTTGCCGACCTACGTGATTGGAATTCAGGACAGCTCGAACGTCGAGTTGGTCGGGGTCCTCAACGCGATGGCCAAGGCCGGGGGCCGGCCCCGCGCGAGCCAGACGCAGGCGTATTACGCGGCGACGTCTCAAGGCGAGCTCGATGCGGCGCTGGTCGCCATCCGCGATCAGTTGGGCGCGTGTGTCTACCTGACGATCTCCGTGCCCGACGCGCTCGGCGCCATCACCGTGACCGTCAACGGCAAGGTGATTCCCTTCGATCCGCTCGGGGTCGAGGGCTGGCGGTGGGGCAACCGCGACAACGGTGAGATCGCCATCGTCGGCAAGAGCTGCGTCCAGACCGCGGCCCTGATCCACCCCGTCGTCACCGCGCTGATCGAGTGCGGGGAGAACTAACCCCACCGCTGCGAAGGCCGATCCTCTCGCTGCGACGCGCAGCCTCGCCGCGGTGTCCTCGTCAGCCCTACAGGCACGCCTCCGGTGCTCGCGTCTCGGGTGTGCCGTCTCGCCTGGGTCTGTGCCTTCTCGCTGTGCTCACCGCGCCCGGTCGGAGCACTGGGAAGGCCGCGCGTTCAAGGCTCGAGCGTCAGGATCTCGGACCCCGTCTGCGTCACCACGATCGTGTGCTCGAACTGCGCGGTGCGGCGCAGGTCCGCGGTCACCACCGTCCACCCGTCGTCCCAGTGAGACTCCTTCCAGGTGCCGGCGGTGATCATCGGCTCGATGGTGAAGCTCATGTTCGGCAGCATCTCGGTCCGCGACCGGGGGTCGAAGTAGTGGGGGATCTGCAGCGAGGTGTGGAAGGTGTCGCAGATCCCGTGGCCGCAGTAGCTGCGCACCACGCCGAACCCGTTCGCGTCGGCGTGGGCCTCGATCGCCTGCCCGATGTCGCTGATCGGCCGGCCGGGGCGCACCGCCTCGATGCCGCGCATCAGGCACTCCTTCGTCACCTTCACCAGCCGCCGGCTCTCTTCGTCCACCTCGCCGACGAAGAAGGTGGCGTTGCAGTCGCCGTGCATCCCCTGGAGGAAGATGGTGACGTCGAGGTTGACGATGTCGCCGTCGAGCAGCACCCGGCTGTCGG
>JAYVRT010000503.1:0-5504 GCA_043776025.1 Archangiaceae bacterium
TGCCGGCCTTCGCGTGACTTCCGACCGCCCACGTTCCTTTCCAGTTGGCGTTGCTCGGAACCTGCCCGTCGGATTCGCGGACCATCATCCAGAGGGCGAAGAAGTCGCTCCAGCCTTCGCCGAGACTGCGCGCTTGCTGGTTGAGCAGCCCGTTGGCATCTCCGATGAGGCGCTGGCTGAGGAAGTGGGTGTACTCGTGCGCGAGGATCGAGTTGTCGAGCGCCGAGTCCTTGGTGGCGGTGAAGGGGCGGACCATTCGCGCCAGCTCCACCAGGCCGCCGTCGAGCCGCACCCCGAGCTGAAAGCCGGCGTCGCGCTGGAGGTAGAACGAGGGCGGCAGCGCCAGCGGCGAGCTGCCTCCCATCGTCACCACCGACTGGTTCGGGCTGGTCATCAGCATCCCTACCGCTCCGGCGTCGGCGGCGTTGGCGGCGGCGACGACGAACAGGCAGTTGGGCACGGAGAAGAGGACGATGCGCCCCGAGACCTCGCTGGCGTTGGTCAGCCCCTGGCAGCCGTCCCACGGATTGCCGGCGTCGTCGAAGCCTCGGGCCACCTCGGCGGTGACATCGAAGCTCTGCGGCCCGAAGTCCGCCGGTCCGACGACGAGCGAGCCGCCGTCGAGGGCGCCGCCGTCGTTGGACAGGTAGAGGAACGACGGCCCGCTGGGGTCGAAGAGGAACGCGCGCAACCGGGGCGGCGCGCCGTCGGCCGGGGTCCGCATCTGGGTGTTGTTTCGTCCACCCCAGGCGTGGATCGCCACGTCCATCGGATCTCCCGCCAGGCCTCCGCGGCTGAAGTTGTCGCGCTGGCCATTGCCCGCCTTCTCGTCGAAGCCGTGGGCGTAGAGGACGTCATGCGCCCAGTTGACCGCGAAGAACGCCGAGGTGCCGCCGGCGTAGCGCTGGGTCGGCGCGAAGTCCGGGTCGTGGCCAAAGTCGTAGCTGTGGTCGAAGACGCCCGCCGCCGACGCGGGGACGTGCAGGTCCGAGCCGCCGTCGTCGAAGGTGCCCTGCGGAAAACCGCCGTCGTTGCCGGTGAGCGCGTCGTTGTACCCGTCGGGCGGCACGAGGTCGGCAAACACCTGTGCGTTGTTCCCGTTCAGCGAGGTCGCGCCGGCGGGCAGCCACGGGTCGGTGACCGGCGCCACCGCGGTGACGGTCACCAAGGGGGCCGGCAGCAGCGGCGCCTGAAAGCCAGTCACGCCCCCCGCCGCGTTGGGCGTGGCGTCGGTTCCCTGGGGGCCGTCCCACGGGGTGAAGGGGGCGGAGGAATCGGCCCAGACGCGGTAGCCGGCGTGGGCGACGAGGTCATTGCGCAGCAGCAACCGGCCGTCCTCCGCGGAGACGACGTAGCTGTACGCGTCCTCGTGCCCGTCGGGGCGGCGCACCGACAGCTCGAGCTGCCACGCCGCCTCGAGCCGCTGCGGCAGGGGAAAGAGCACCTTGCGCGCGCGCGCCGGGCCGCTGACCTCGGCGGTGCCCAGCTCGAAGCGTTCCCAGCCGGCGCTGGGCGCACGGCTACCCCGGACCTGCCGCGGCGCGAGGCGGGTGCCCGTCGCGTCCTGGAGCGCCACCGCGAGCGCGGTGCCGGCGGCGAGCTTGAAGTCCCGCGGGCCGTCGTGCGGCGAGAGGTAGCCGGAGAGCGCCACCAACTGCAGCCCCTGGCTCATCACCACGTTGAGCGTGTCGCGGAACACGGGCACGCCGCCGACCCACTTGTGAAACCGGACGACGACGGCGCCGCTCCCCAGGTCGTGGACCTCCTGCACCTGCGCCTGCGCCAGTTGTTGCGGGCTCTGGCGATACAGCTCGGCGTAGAGAAACAGCCAGCGGCGCGCGGCCTGCTCGGGCTTGAGGCCCAGCTCGCTGAGCACCGTCGCCTCGGCCTGGGGGCGCGGGGCCCAGAAGAAGGTGGGCACGCCGAGCCGCGGCTCCTCGCTCGAGCGCCAGCCGGCTTCAATCCGTTCCCGCGCCTGGGGTGAGTAGACCGCGGGCGCGGCCTGCGCCTGGCTCTCGAGAAACGCGTCGTAGTCGGGCAGCGCCGGCGCAGCGGGCAGCGCGGCGAGCAACCACAGCATCGAGACCATGCGTGAGCCCCCTTCGAGGTGAACGGCAACCCGCGGAGGATACGTCAGGGTCCGGCGCCGGCGACGATGTTCCCGCCTTGGGACCGCGGGCTTGATTGGGGCCGCTTCGGCCCCGCGCGTCGAGGGTGAGCGCACTCGACGCGCCCCTGTGAAGCTGGTAGCGAGCGCGTTGATCATGATCTCCGCGCGCTGCATCTTCGCCCTCGCGCTGGCGGCCCTCGCCGCCGGCTGCTCCGACGCGCCAGGGGTGGTGAAGGTCGACCTGCGGCGCAAGCCGGTGGCGGGAAAGACGGTCGCCACCTTCGGGGCCGAGACGCTCACTGACGCCGAGCTTGCCAACAGCTTTGCCCTCTTGAACCCCTACACCCGCGCGCGCTACCAGACGCTGGAGCAGAAGCGGGAGTACGTCGACGGGCTGGTGCGCTACGAGCTGCTGACGCGCGAGGCGGCCCGCCGCAACCTGCACAACGACCCCGAAGTCGTCGAGACGATGAAGCGGGTGATGGTGCAGCGGCTGCTGAAGACCCAGATCGAAGACAAGCCGGTGGCGCCGAGCGCCGAGGCGGTCAAGCAGTACTACGACGCCCACCACAACGACTACGTGAAGCCGGCGATGACGCGGCTGCGGCACATCTTCGTCAAGACGCAGAACAAGCCCAAGGCAGACGAGGCGCTGAAGAAGGCGCTCGCGCTTGCTCCGCTCGACTATGCCGCGTTCTCGCTGCTGGCCCGCGAGCAGTCCGAGGAGCCCCGGACCCAGCCGATCGAAGGCGACCTGCGCTTCCTCACCGATGACGAGCTGAGCAAGCAATACGGGCCCGAGCTGGTGACCGCGGCGGCGACGCTGAAGCAGGTGGGCGAGGTCTACCCGAGCCTGGTGGAGACGAAGGCCGGCTTCCACGTGCTCAAGCTCGAGGGCCGCCAGGTGGCGCTCAACCTCGCGGTGGACCAGGTGAAGCAGAGCATCGAGTCGACGCTCTCCAACGAAGGGAAGATGGAGCGCTACCGCGCGTTCCTCGACGGCCTGAAGAAGGGCGCCGACGTCAAGGTCGACGAGTCGGCGCTGGCGGCGGTGGTGGTCGACCCGAAGGCGCCGATTCCCCCGGGCGCTCCGGCGGTGGGAGGCTTCGTGCCGCCCCCGGCTCCGCCGGAGAAGGTCGAGCGATGAAGCGCCTGGCGCTGCTGCTGCTGTTGTGCGGCTGCCCTGAGCAGGCCCGCCCGGTGCAGGATCCGACCGTCATCGCCGCGGTCGGCGCCGACGTCGTCACCCGCGCCGACTTCGAGCGCGAGCTGTCGCGTGAGCTCCAGGCGCTCGAGGGCAGCCCCCAGCGGACGCCGGAGCAGATCGAGCCCTACAAGCAGACGCTGCTGGAGACGATGGTCGAGCGGACGATGCTCCTGCAGGCCGCGCGCGAGGCCGGGGTGGTGGTCTCGCCCGACGAGGTCGATCGCCGGATGCTGGCGCTCGCCTCAGAATACCCCGCCGACAGCTTCGACGCCGCGCTCGCGCAGGGGCAGACGACCCGCACCGAGCTGACCCGCACCACCCGCACCCAGCTCACCATCGAGAAGCTCTTCGCCCAGCAGGTCTACGCGCGGATGGCCGTCACCGAGGACGCGATTCGCCGCGTCTACGAGGAACAGGCCGCTGAGTTCCAGGAACCCGAGTCGGTGCACGCCCAACAGATCGTCGTCAAAGGCCTCGACGAGGCGAAGCGGCTGCAGCAACAGCTTCAGACGGGGAAGAAATTTTCCGAGCTCGCCCGGCGTTACTCCCTTTCTCCGGACGCCAAGGTCGGCGGAGACCTGGGCTTCGTTCAAAAAGGCGTGATGCCCTCGCAATTCGACGACGTGCTGTTTCGTCTGGGAGTCGGGCAGGTGTCGGACGTGATCTCCACCGACTACGGCTTTCACCTCTTCAAGGTGCTGGAGAAGAAGCCGCCGCGAAAGAAGGACCTGATCGAAGTCCGTGGGCAAATCGAGCAGCGGCTGCTCGCGAAGTTGAAAGAAGATGGCCAGCACGAGCTCGTCAAGTCGCTGCGGGCGAAGACCGAAGTGAAGATCAACGACCAGGTCCTGCTCACCGTCACGGGCCGGCCGACCAGCACCCGGCAGATGGAGCCATGAGAAAACTTCTATTCGCAGCCCTGTTGCTCTCCCTGCCAGTCCGCGCCGAGCTCGTCGACCGCGTCGCTGCCGTCGTCAACCGCGACATCGTCGCCCTCTCCGAGGTCGAGGCCCGCGCCGCTCCCGACCTGCAGAAGGCGGCCAACGAGGCGGATCCCGGCAAGCGCGCTGCCGCCCGAAACGAGGCGCTCAAGCACGCGCTCAACGGGTTGATCGGCGAGAAGCTGATGGAGTCGCAGCTGAAGGAGCTGAACATCGACGTCACCGACTCCGAGGTGGACCTCGCGATCGACGACGTGAAGCGCCAGAACAACAACATCGACGACGCCAAGTTTGAGGAGATGCTCGGCCAGGAGGGCTACTCGATGGCCACCTACAAGTCCTTCATGAAGAAGCACCTCGCCCGGCTGAAGCTGGTGAACCTCAAGGTGCGCAGCAAGGTGAAGGTCTCCGACGAGGACCTCAAGGCCGAGTACATCCGCTCCTCGAAGGCCGAGTCGGAGGACGCCGAGGTCCACGCCCGCCACCTGCTGGTCTCGGTGGCCGCGAAGGCGACGCCGGAGCAGGTCGAGGCGGCGAGGAAGAAGGCGGCCGAGCTGATGGTCGAGGCGAAGAAGCCCGGCGTCGACTTCTCCGCCCTCGCCCGCAAGAAGAGCGAAGGCCCCAGCGCCGCCAACGACGGCGACCTCGGCTTCTTCCGCCGGGGGGTGATGGTGCCGGAGTTCGAGCGCGCCGCCTTCACGCTGCCGGTGGGCGGAATCTCCGAGCCGATTCGCACCAAGTTCGGCTGGCACGTCATCAAGATTGAAGAGCGCCGGGCGATCGCCCCCAAGGGCTTCGACGAGGTGAAGGACCAGCTGCGCGAGCGGCTGCTGCGCGGCCAGCTCGAGAAGTACACCGAGCAGTACATTCAGGAGCTCCGTGCGCAGGCGGTGGTCGAAGAGAAGCTTTGAAGCCGGTGGTGGCCATCTGCGTCGGCTGCCCCTGCGGGGTCGGCCCGGAGGTCACCCTCAAGGCGCTGCGCCATCCGCAGGTCCGCCGCCGCCTGACCCCGCTGGTCTTCGGCGACGTCTCGCTCGCCCGGCACCTGCCGCGCGGCGTGCTCTGGCCCGTCAGCCAGCTGCCGCTCAAAGACCGCCGTCCCGGCCACCCCACCCGCGCCAGCGGCCTCGCCCAGCTGGCCTACATCGAGGCCGCCATCGAAGCGGTGAAGAGTGGCCGCGCCCAGGCGCTGTGCACCGCCCCGGTGAGCAAGGGCGTCATCACCCGCGCCGGGGTGCCCTTCATG
>JAYVRT010000504.1:0-5496 GCA_043776025.1 Archangiaceae bacterium
CATGCCGGCGGCCGAGTTTCTGGTGCGGCTGGCGGGCAGAGTGGGGCAGCCCAAGGCAGGCGCGTGGTCGGGCTGGCTGGCCGGCTGTCGAGAGCGCGAAGAGGCGCGCGACGCCGAGATTCGCGCCCAGGCGAAGAGCAGCGGCGAGTTCATCGACCCGGTGCACCTGCTGCTCAAGCTCGAGCAGAAGCTGGCCGACGACTCGGTGCTGGTGGTCGACGGCGGCGATTTCGTCGCCACCGCGGCGTACATCTTGAAGCCGCGCAAGCCGCTCTCGTGGCTCGACCCGGGCGTGTTCGGCACGCTGGGAGTGGGCGGCGGCTTCGCGGTCGGCGCGGCGGCGGTGCGGCCCAAAGCCGAGGTGTGGATCATCTATGGCGACGGCTCGAGCGCCTACAGCCTGTCTGAGTTCGACACCTTCGTGCGGCACGGCATGGCTCCCATCGCCGTCATCGGCAACGACGCCTCGTGGCAGCAGATCGCGCGCGACCAGGTGACCATGCTGGGCTCTGATGTGGGCACCAGCTTGCGCCGCAGCGACTACCACCAGGTGGCGGCGGGCTATGGAGGCGTGGGGCTGCTGCTGACCAAGGCGGCCGACATCGACCGGGTGCTCGACGAGGCCAAGGCCCACTCGAAGGCCGGCCGGCCGGTGTGCATCAACGTGCACCTGCAGAAGACAGCGTTTCGCGAGGGCTCGATATCGATTTAGAGGGTAGCCTGCGCCCGCCCGATGATTCAGATGTTCCACGTCACCAAGGCGTACCCGGGAGACCCGCCGGTACTGGCTGACATCAACCTCGACGTGCAGAAGGGCGAGTTCATCTTTCTCACCGGGCCGTCGGGCGCCGGCAAGTCGACGCTGCTCAAGCTGATGTTCGTGGCCGAGCGGCCCACCCGCGGGCAGGTGCTGATTGGCGGCCGCAACGTGGCGCGCCTGCGCGAGTCGGGCATTCCCTACCTGCGGCGAAACATCGGGGTGGTGTTTCAAGACTTCAAGCTGCTGCCCAACCGCACGGTGAGCGACAACGTGGGCTTCGCGCTCGACGTCATCGGCACCCCCCGGGAGATCGTCCGCCAGAAGGCGCTGAAGATCCTCAAGCGCGTCGGCCTCGAGCACAAGGCGAACGTGATGCCGCCGAAGCTGTCGGGCGGCGAGCAGCAGCGGGTGGTGATCGCCCGCGCGCTGGTCAACGACCCGGCGATCCTCCTCGCCGACGAGCCCACCGGAAACCTCGACCCGGCGCTGACGGTGGAGATCATGGACCTGCTGTGCGACGTCAACGCCCGGGGGACGACGGTGGTGGTCGCGACCCATGACGCGTCGCTGATCGAGCGCTACCAGAAGCGCACCCTGCGCCTCGAGCGCGGCACCCTCGTCAGCGAAGAGCGGGGCGCGAAGGCGGCGTTGCTGATGGTGCAGGGGTGATCGCCAAGGCGAGCTACTTCGCGCGCACCGCGCTCGGGGGCATGTGGCGCGATCCGTTCGTCCACGTGATCGCGATCGCCTCGCTGGCGATCGCTCTCGTCGGCTTCGGCCTCGCCCGCATCGCCGGCGCCCAGGTCGACGCCCTCGTCACCGCACTCGGCGGCGAGGTGGAGCTCACCGTCTACTTGAAGGACGGCACCACGCCGGAGGAGCTCAAGGCGCTCGAGGCCGCGCTCGCCCAACGCACCGGCGGAGCGACCCGGGTGGTGAGCCCGGCGCTGGCGCTCGGCCGCCTCGCCGAGCAGCTGGGACCCCCGGGGCAGGCGCTCACCGAGCTCGGCGCCAACCCGCTTCCGTGGAGCGTGGAGGTGACGCTGCCCCCCGCGCTGCGCGACCCC
Source organism: Archangiaceae bacterium (assembly GCA_043776025.1). Classification (GTDB taxonomy): domain Bacteria; phylum Myxococcota; class Myxococcia; order Myxococcales; family Myxococcaceae; genus JAYVRT01. Next base: position 1,828 of record JAYVRT010000504.1, read on the forward strand.
GACGCGCTCAAGGCGCTCGCCACCACCTTGCGGGCGCTGCCGATGGTGGAGAGCGTCGACTACGGCGCGGACGCGCTCGAGCGCCTGGGAGCGCTCTCCAAAGGGCTCAAGCTTGCCAGCGTGGTCGCCTTCGCGGTCGTCTTCCTCACCACGATCGTCGTCGTCTCCGCGACGCTGCAGCTGGCGATCTACGCCCGCCGCGAAGAGATCGAGATCCAGAAGCTCGTCGGCGCCACCGACCGCTTCGTCCGCGCGCCGTTTCTCCTCGAGGGGGTCGTCCAGGGCGTGCTCGCGGCGCTGCTGTCCGGCGCGGCGCTGTGGGCGCTGGCGACCTGGGGCGCTCCGCGCGCAGCAGGAGCGATCGCCTTCCTCGCGCTTCCCAAGGGGACCCAGCTCGTCTCGCTGCGCCTGGGGCTCGAGCTGCTCGCGCTCGGCGTGGGCATGGGCCTGTCGGGCAGCGTGGTGGCGGTCCGGAGGTTTCTGCGGGCATGACGTGGCGCCTGCTGCTGCTGTGCACGCTCGCCGCCGCGCCGGTGGAGGAAGAGCAAGCCGAGCTCAACGAGAAGCTCGACGCCGAGCGCGCGGTGTTCGACGCGCTCAAGAGCGACCGCGCCGACCTGCTCGCCGGCCTCGATTGGCTCGAGCGCTCGTTTCGTCAGTCGACCGCGCGGGCCGAGGCATTGGAACGAAGCGCCCGCTCGCTCCAGGCGCGCGCCCTGACGATGCGCGGCGAGGCCGAAGGCGCCCACGCGGCGGCGCTGCTCAAGGAGCAGGCGCTCACCCCGCGGCTGCGAACGCTCTACCGGCTGTCACGGGAAGACCGGGTGAGCCGCCTCGTCTCCGCCCGGGACTTCGGGACGCTGATCAAGCGCGAGCGCGGCCTGTCGGTGCTGGTGCAGACGGACCTGATCGAGCTCGAGGCGCTGGCGAAGATCAGCCGCTACCAGCGCCTCACCGCTTCCCGGGTCGAACGCCTGCTCGACAGCGCCCAGACGATCGACGCGGCGGTCCGGCAGGAGCAGGCCCTGGCGGCGGCGCGCAAAGCGCGCTTCGGTGAGCTGCTGTCCACCACCACCGCCGAAGAACGGCGGGTGAGCCGGGTGATCGCCGAGCTCGAGCGCGAAGAGAAGCAGCTGGCGAACTTCGTCGGCGAGATGAAGAGCGCGCCCGCGTCGGGCTTCCGCGCACGCAAGGGTCACCTGCCGTTTCCGGTGCTTGGTGGCCAGGTCGAGGTCGGCTTCGGCAAGGTGGTCAACCCGCGCTTCAACACCGTCACGGTGCAGAAGGGCCTCGACATCCGCGGCGCGCTCGGCGCGAAGGTGCTCTCGGTGGGGACGGCAAAGGTCGCCTTCTCCGGGTGGCTCAAGGGCTACGGCAACCTCGTCATCCTCGACCACGGCGGCGGGTACCACTCGCTCTACGCCCACCTGGGGCAGAGCCTGGTCGAGGCGGGCAACGAGATTGAAGAGGGCGAGGAGATCGCCTCGGTCGGCGACACCGGCAGCCTCAAGGGCGCGTTCCTCTACTTCGAGATCCGCAAGCAGGGGCAGGCGATCGACCCCGCGCCGTGGCTCGAGGCGGACTGAAATGTCGCGCGCACCCGCTTGCCTCACCCCGCCGCGAGGTTAAGTAAAGACATGGACCTGCTGCTCACCGCGAACAAGGCGCTGCGACACGTGCTCGTCGCGCGCGGGGTCGAGAGCCTGGTGAAGGTCGTCAACGGCTACCCGATTCATACCTACCGGGTGAAGGGCGAGGGCCGGGGCCCGCCGGTGGTGTTGCTCCACGGACTGGGCGGTTCGGCGAACGGCTTCTACAAGACGTTTCACCTGCTCGCGCGCGACTTCAAGGAGATCTGGGCGCCGGATCTCCCCGGCAGCGGGTTCTCGCCGCTGCCCGGGCACGGCGCGCTCAAGCTCGAGGAACAGGTCAGGCTGCTGGTCGCCTTCTTCGACGAGGTGGTGAAGCGGCCGGTGTTCCTCGTCGGCAACTCGCTCGGTGGCGCGATGAGCCTGTTCGCCGCGCACAGCGCCCCCGATCGCTTCGCCGCGCTCGGCCTGGTCTCTCCCGCCGGGGCCCGGGTCGCTCCAGCCCGGATGGCGTCGTTGCTCGAGTCGTTTCAGATCAATTCCACCGCCGATGCCCGCGCGCTCACCCGCCGGCTGTTCCACTCGGCGCCCCTGCCGCTGCTGCTCTTCTCGAGCCAGCTCAAGGGCATGTACTCGAGCCCGTCGGTGCGCTCGGCGATCTCCGAGGTCAAGCCGGACGATGTCGTGACCGAGCAGATGCTGCAGGGCTTGAAGATGCCGACCCTGCTGGTCTGGGGCCGGAGCGAGAAGCTGCTGCCCTACGAGAGCCTCGACTACTTTAGGGCCTGGCTCCCGAAGGGGGCAGAGGTGTGTGAAGTGGAGGGGTTCGGCCACATCCCCCAGATGGAGAAGCCCAAACAATTGGTGGGGCTGTTGTCCAGCTTCGCCCGGCGGCGCGGGATGTTGTGAATTGGGGGCCGCTGCCTCCTACAATCTGATCCATGCATCGTCGGCAGCTGGTTCTCTTCTCGGTGTTGGTGTTCTCAGCAGTCCCGGCCCTGGCGGGCCCCACTCCCACGCGGGGGGAGAACACCTACAAGCAGCTGGAGCTCTTCGCGCGGGTCCTCTCCTACGTCGAGAACAACTACGTCGAGAACGTCGACGAGCAGCAGCTGATGTACGGCGCGATCCGGGGAATGCTCGACACCCTCGACCCCCACACCGTCTTCATGCCCCCGGACGTCTTCAAGGAGATGAAGATCGACACCTCGGGCGAGTTCGGCGGCCTGGGAATCGAGATCGCCCGGAAGAACGACAACATCGTGGTGGTGGCGCCGATCGACGACACCCCGGCCCAGCGCGCGGGGATCAAGTCCGGCGATCAGATCCTCAAGATCGACGACGAGGCGACACGGAACATGGAGCTGGCCCGCGCGATTCAGAAGATGCGGGGGCCGGCGGGGAAGAAGGTCTCGCTGGTGATCATGCGGGAAGGGTTCACCGCGCCGCGCGAGTTCGCGATCATGCGCGACCACATCCGCATCGCCTCGGTGGAGGGGGCGCTGTTCGGCGGCGTCGGCCACGTGAAGGTAAAGAACTTCCAGGAACGCACCGACGCCTCGCTCTTCAAGGAGCTCGAGCGGCTGCGCGCCCTCAATGGCGGAAAGGAGCTGCGCGGCCTGGTGCTCGACCTGCGCAACAACCCCGGCGGGCTGCTCGACCAAGCGGTGGCGATCTCCGATCGCTTCCTCCCCGGCAACCTGACGATCGTCTCCACCCGCGGTCGCTCGGGCGGGCACGTCACCGAGGAGAAGAGCAAGGACCGCGACACCGAGAAGCCGTACCCGATGGTGGTGCTGGTGAACGCGGGCAGCGCCTCGGCCTCGGAGATCGTTGCCGGCGCGCTCCAGGATCACCAGCGGGCGGTGATCTTCGGCGTCCCCACCTTCGGCAAGGGCAGCGTCCAGAAGGTCGAAAAGAACATCCCGCCGGAGGGCGCGGCGCTCAAGCTCACCATCGCGCAGTACCTGACGCCGGGCGACATCAGCATCCAGGAGGTCGGCGTGGTGCCCGACATCGAGCTGGTGCCCTCGCGCATCCTCAAGGACCGCATCGACCTGTTCGCGCCGCCCAAGACCTT
>JAYVRT010000505.1:0-5490 GCA_043776025.1 Archangiaceae bacterium
CCGACCTGCTCGAGCGAGATCGCGGTGGCGTCCTGGGTCTCCCACTTGAGCGTCGTCTTGTCGCCGGGCGCGGCGAGGGTCGAAGGCGTCGCGGTGAAGGACTTCACCTGCCCCGGCGGGGGCGGCACCTGGGGCTTGGGGGTGTTGCCCGAGCAGGCGAGCAGCAGCGCGGGGAGCACGGCGAGCAGCGGGCGGAGCAGAGAGATCTTCATCGGTCGAATGGCTCCAGCGGCCTAATTGGGGGTGAACCGGAGCGCCGTGTTGGGGGCGACCTTCGGTTGGTTGATGCTCGAGACGAGGGCGCTGCCACCGCCGGTCTTCTCCAGCCACACGGTGGCGCCGACGCCGGTGCCGTAGTTGCTCGAGCTGCCGCTGGTCATCGCCGCGTAGTGGTACTCGATGATCCCGCTGTCGAAGAGCTTCACCTGGAAGTTCAGGTCGTCGGACGAGATCCAGTACGAGTAGTGGCTCCACTGGATGATCCAGTGGGGCAGGGGGTTGGCGGGGTCGACCCCGGCGCCGACGCGGCGCTGGTAGATCGCTCCGTTGGCGGCGACCGCGTCGAGGTCGTCCCAGAAGATCGCCAGCGTGCCCGCGTTGGTGGCGCCGGTGCTGGGCAGGGTGCGGTTGCCGGCGGCGGACGAGGTGGTGGCGAGGAACGACAGCCAGCCGTTGGTCGAGGCGGTGACCTGGCTCTTGCTCACCCCGAAGTACGGCACCGGGGCGCTCGAGAGATCGATCGGCCCCGCCGACTCGTCGGGATTGACGGTGAGGATCGCGGTCCCGGTCGCCGAGATGTCCAAGTAGCTCACCGGAATCGGCCGCATCAAGTAGCCGAAGCAGGCCTTGATCGCCCCCGGCGTGCCTTGCTGGTTCGGGGTCTGGGCGCCGAACGCGGTCGCGCTGCTGCAGGAGATCGGGTGGGGGGCGGTGGCGGCGACGTCAGTCGACAGCAGGAATGGCTGGGTATCGACGTTGATGCTGATCCCCGCGCCGCCGTTGTTCAGCAGGGCGGAGTTCCAGGAGACGGTCGCCTGGTAGTTGACGTTGCGCAGCGTCAGCGCGCCGGCCGGCTCGCTCATCGCCAGCGCCCCGTACTGGTAGGCGGTGGCGACGTTGTCGTTCGCCGCGCCCGAGGCCGACTGACCCAGCACCACCGCCGACTTCGAGGGCACCACCACCGGCGAGGCGATGGTGTGGGTGACGCCGCCGCCGAAGTCGATCACCCAGCCGTTGAGGTCGAGGGGAGCGTTGGTTGCGTTGGTCACCTCGAACCACTCCCCGGTCGCCGCGATCGCCGCGTTCGGCTGGTAGAGCACCTCGCTGATGCCGACGTCGCCAGGCAGCACCAGCGACGGCGGCGTGTAGCCGACCTTGAGGTAGCCGTTGGCGAGCCGGAGGAAGCCGCCGAGGGTGCCCAGCTGGTTGAAGGTCACCGTCAGCGGCGAGCTCTTCGGGCCGAAGAGGGTGATCCCGACGTTGGTCGCCGCCCCGCCCGCCGGCAGCCCACTGGTGACGCCCTGCACGCCGATCACCGCCGCCGGCAACGCGGCGGTCGCCGCCAGCTTCTTGTACTCGAAGGTGACCACGCCGGTCTGGTGCAGCTTGGCCTCGAGGGTGATCTCGCTCATCGCGTCGCCCTTGATCTTCAGCTTGTCGAACTGCACCACCAGCACCCGGTCGGGGGCCTCGCCGGTCACCTGCCAGAAGACGTTGCCGGTGGTGCCCAGCTCGAGGTTGGTCCAGTAGGGGGCGATGAAGTTCCGCTCGATGGTGGCGTTGGGGATCGCGGTGGTGGTCGGCCGGCTCGCCGCCGACGCCCCGAAGACGAGGAAGCCGTTGGTGGAGACGGTCACCGGCCCGCTGAGGCGGTTGCCGTAGAGGAAGGTCTCGTAGTCCGGGGGGGTGAAGGTCAAGGTCGCGTCGTCGGCGGCGGCGGCGAAGGTGAGCTTCGTCCCGGTGGCGGAGATGTCGACGAAGCCCGTCGACCCGCTGACGTTGACTACGTCGGAGTGAGGGAAGCCGCCCAGCTGGGTCGCGGTCCCGACGGTCCACGCCAGGTCCACCGGATTGCCGGCGAACACCGGGCCGCTGGCCGTGGGTCCGAACGCGGCCGGGGCGGTGACGGTGACGGCGGCGGTCGCGGTCACCGGCGCCTCGAGGGTGTTGTCGGCGTCGAGGGTGTAGGTGATCGCCCCGTTGGGGTAGGCGGTCGCGGTCCCGGTCTCGGCGGGGACGCCGCGGGAGGTGGCGACGGTGTGGCCGTCGCTGCCGAGGATCCGCAGCCGGCGGGCGTTGGGCACGTTCCACGTCAGCGTCACCGCGCCGCCCCCGGCGGCCACGGTGCCGGGGAGCGCGGTGAAGGTGGTGACCGAGGTGGTGCCGACCGGCTTGACGCTGACCTGCTTCGTCGCCGGCGCTCCGCCGAGCGCGCCTCGGGCGGTCAGGGTGTAGTCGGTGGGGGCGCTGGGCGAGGAGAGCAGCACCGAGCCCGCGGTCGCCTGGCCGACCGAGGTCGAGCTCCAGATCACCACGCCTCCGGTGGAGACTTCGACGAGGGTGGCGCTGGTGGTGGTCCACGCCAGCGAGAACTTCTTACCGACCAGCACGTACTCCGGCGCGGTGAAGGTCTTGATCTGCGGCGCGTCGGAGAGCACCACCTGCGCGCTGGCCGTCTGATCGGCGGCGCTGCCGGCGACGGTGAGCACGTAGGGGACGATCGTCCCCAGCCCGGAGTTGGGCAGGGTGTCGACGAAGCTTCCCATCGCCATCTTCGCGGGGTCGGTCTCCGTCACCAGTGCGCCGCGGCCAGGAGAGCTGAGCGTCACCTTGCTCGCACCGGTGGTCTTCCACGACACGGTCACCATCTCTGCGGGCTGGGCGAGCGCCTTGCTCACCGTCAGCTCGACGGCGGCCTGGGCGACGGCGATCGTCACCTGCTTCTGGGTGCCGTCGGCGTCGAGGGTGAAGGTGGTGGTGGTGGTCAGCGGCACCTGCACCGAGCCGGTCTCCAGCTGGCCCTTGAGATCGAGGGCGGCGCCGCCCATCGGGGTGAGGGTGACGACCTTCGCGGCGGGGGCGCTCCACACCAGGGTCACCGCGCCGCCGGGCGCGACGAGCTCCGGCAGGCCGGCGAAGAACGCGCGGGTGCTGCCGCCGTCGAGCCCCACGGTGACCAGGGCGGTGGTCTTCACCCCGCGCTTGTTGACCGCGCTGAGCACGAACAGCGTCTGGGCGTCGATGGTGACGTCGACGGTGCCGCTGGGCTTGTTGTCGACGCCAGTGACGAGGCCGACCCCGACGTTGTTGAGCTCGACGGTGGGGGCGTCGGTGGTGTTCCAGCTCAAGGTCACCTTTGCCCCCTTGGCGACGGTGCCCGCAGAGGCGGTGAAGGTGAGGATCACCGGCGCCGCGGGCAGCGGCGCGAGCTTGACGTCGTTGGGGCAACCGGCGAGGCACAGCCCGAGGAGCGCCACCGAGATTCGGTTCAAGGTCATGGTCGCGTTCCTCATTACGGCTTGGGGGTGAAGCGGTAGGCGGTGCGGGGCTGGATCACGCCCTCGTTGAGTCCGATTGGCAGCGCCGCGGTGCCGCCGACGTTCTCGATCCACACCGTGGCCGAGCTGCCGTCGGAGAGGATCGCGCCCCCGCTGGTCTTCGCCACGCCGGTCATCTCGCCGTAGTGGAACTCGATCACCCCGGTGTCGAAGAGCTTCACCTCGAAGTTGAGATCGTCCGAACGGGGCGCCGAGTAGGTGGTGGCGTGGCTCCACTGGATCACGTGGTGGTTGCCCAGGCGCGCCTGGAAGGCGTTGCTCGACGTCGCGCCGATGGTGGCGTTGCTGGCGAGGTCATCCCAGAACGGGGCGATCGCGCCGACCGGATCGCTGGTGGTGCTGACGGTGACGCGGTTGCTGAGCCCGGCGGTGGTCACCGTCTTGAAGTCGAGCCAGCCATTGTTGCTGATGGTGAGCGACGACTTGTCGGTGCCGAAGTACTTGAAGGGCATCGGCAGGGTGAGGTTCACCACGCTCTCGTCCCAGCTGCTGGTCGAGAAGAGCGGCGCCCCGCTGGAGACGTCCTCGAACGCGACCGGGATCTGCTCGACCTGGTAGTCGAAGCAGCTCTCGTTGGCCTTGCCCGGCGTGCCGGTGGACATCAGCGCGCCGAACTTCTGGGTTCGGGTGCAGGTCAGGGAGCCGATCGCCGCGTCGCGCTGCACCGCCTCGGCGACATTGGAGCTGGTCCACGTCAGCTTGGAGATCTCGAACGCGCTCGCGCCGGGGATCATCAACCGCACCCCGTCGGAGGCGCCAGCGAAGACGAGGTCGCTGGCGTAGGCGAGGGTCACGCCGGCCTCGCCGTTCTGCGCCATGTCCGCCGACTGGCCGAGCACCAGGTAGCCCTTGGCGCTCAGGGTGGTGTTCGCGGGGATCACGTAGCCCGGGGCCGGGGTGACGCTGCCGATCAGCTGGAGGCCCGAGATGTCGAGGTCCACCGTCTGGGGGTTGAACAGCTCGACGTACTGGCCGAGCGCCGCGCCGGCGTTGGGCTGGGGCATCGTCTCGTTGACGACGACCGAGTTCAGCCCGAACACCCGCACCGGGATGCTGACGTAGACGTAGCCGCCGCCGGCGGTGCGGTAGAAGAAGCCCGGAGTGACGGAAGAGACGCCGACCTTGATCGTCGCCATCCCGGTGACGGCGCCCTGGGTGAACCAGGCGAGCTCCGCGCCCTCGGCGAGCATCCCGGTGTTGAGGCTGTACTGGCCGGCGAAGATGTTGGCGGCGGCGAAGACTCCGACGGTCGCCCCCTGGCCCTGGGCCATCGAGTTCGCGTCGACCAGCGTCTTGTAGAGGTAGCGGAACTCGCCGGTCTCGAACAGCTGCACCTGGAAGGTGAGGTTGCTCGCCGGGTCGCCGCCGACGTTGACCTTGTTCCACTGGACGATCAGCCGGCGGGGAAACGCGGCGCCGTCGAGCATCCACCAGACCTCGCCGTTGGTACCCAGATCGAGGTTGTCCCAGAACGGCGCGAGCAGCGGCACGGGGGGAAGGCCAGTCATCCCCTTGAGATCGACGTTCGTCGGCAGGCCGGAAGAGGAAGGGGCGAGGGCGAGGAAGCCGTTCACCCCGGCGGTGAAGGTGCCGACGCTGCTGATGATGAAGGGGAACTTGAAGCCCCGGGGCGCGGTGAAGGTCGAGGTCCCCTCCGCGCGATCGGCGAAGTAGAGCTTGTTGGCGCCCGCCAAGCCGTCGAGGTCGACGAAGCCGGTGGAGGCCGAGGTCGCCTGCACCAGCTCCGAGGGGATGCCGAGCACCTCGGTGGGGTTCAACCCGGAGATGTCCCACGCCAGCTGCACGGTGGTGTTGGGGGACGTGGGGCTCGGGGTCGCGCTCGCCGTCGCCGGGGTGGTGACGACGACCTGCTTCTGGGCGGTGTCCTTGTCTCCGGCCTCGTTGTACGCCTCGAGGACGAAGGTGGTGTCGC
>JAYVRT010000506.1:0-5482 GCA_043776025.1 Archangiaceae bacterium
GCTTCGACGCCGGCAAGCTGGCGAACCCGGCGTCGAAGCCCTCGAGAGGCACCGGGCCGAGCCGGGTCGCGTCGCCGAAATTGTTCGCCGCGGGCGCCGCGGGCGCGACGGGCACGGCGGGCGTGATCGCCTGCGTCGCCTGGGCCTGGCGGAGCTCGGGGCTGGTGAGGAAGACGTTGCGAATCTCGTCACGCGACATCCCGGCCTGCAGGCCGCGCAGGTGCGAAGCGAAACCCGCGGCGTCGGGCTCGCGGTGGAGCAGGCCGCGGTAGAGGCCGGTGACGAACGCGGCGTCGGCGGCGCTCGAGGCGGCGGGCAGCTTCCCGAGGTTGACCGGCGCCCTGGCGGCGACCTCGAAGCCGTCGACCGGAGCGACCGGGCGCGTGGGCGGCGTCGTCCGCGCGGGAACGTGGAAGTGCTTGACGTGAAAGAGGCGGTCGATGGCGGAGATGAGGGACATGCGCAGAGCCATTGCAGCATTGCGGCCATGCGCGTTCTGGGGAACCTCGCGGCGTTGGCTCTCTCGGGCGGTGAGAAATGCTCAATCCCTGGAGCGCGGGCGGGCCTCGCTGCGCGTCGTGCGCAACAAGATATTTTGCAGATGGTCGGCAACTAGTCGAAGGGGTGGGCTTTCAGCGCTCGGCGCGCCGGGGGGTGACGGGCTTCTCTTTGCCCTTCACCTTCACCTCGGGCAGCGCGGTGTAGCGCAGGCCCGGGGCGGCGTTCGCGGTCGCCTCGCTGACCCAGACCTCTCCCGGTCCGGCGAGCGAGGTCAGACGGGCGGAGAGGTTCACCGTGTCGCCGATGACCGTGTATTCCATCTGAGTCGGGCCGCCGACGTTGCCGCAGACCATCTGCCCGGTGGCGACCCCGACGCCGATCTTCAGCTCGCCGACCTCGGGCATCGCTCCTTCGGCGTTGAGCTTCGCCACCTCATCCTGCAGCGCCAGCGCGCACTTCACCGCCCGCTCGGCGTGGTCCGGCTGATCCACCGGACCGTTGAAGACGACGACCACCGCGTCGCCGATGAACTTGTTGAGGTAGCCCAGGTGCTGGTCGACGCGGGCGACGATGCGCGCGAGGTAGCGGTTCAAGAAAGCGACCACCTGCTCCGGCGTGAGCCGCTCGGAGAGGCTGGTGAAGCCCCGGATGTCGGCGAAGAGCACCGTCGCCTCGCGCAGCGACGGGGGCAGTTCGGCCTCGCCGTGCTGGCCGCGGATCTTCTCCAGCACCTGGCCCGACACGTAGCGGCCGAAGGCGCGCTCCATCTTCTCCGAGACGGTGAGCGTCTCCACCAGGCGGTTGAAGGTCGTCGCCAGTTCGATGAACTCGGTGCTGCCCGCCTCCTGAACCCGGACCTGGCGCTGGCCTTGGGAGACGAGGCTGAAGGCGCGGATCATCGGGCGCAGGCGCTCCATCGCCGCGTCGGCGAGCTTGGAGCAGGTGCTGAGCACCGCCGGAACCGCGAGCGAGCCGAGCACGAAGGAGGCGATCAGCGAGACGGTGAACGGCCGGTGCTGAATCAGGTCGATCATCTCATCCCGGGTGAAGCCGAGCCCGGCGGTGACGGTCAGGTTGCTGCTGCCCTTCGCTACCTCCTCGGAGGCGATGCTCACCAGCCGGGTCGTCGCCGCGAGCAGCAGTGCACCGGGCACGGCGAAGCCCACCACGAGCCAGAGGATCGCCAGCGTCAGCCGGGTGCGGAAGGTCGCGCCCCGGCGGCTCACCGCGGCGTCGATCACCACCAGCGTCGCGGTTCCGAAGCTCGCCGCGCCGACCCACCAGGCGCAGCCGCCCCCGAAGGCGCGGATGAAGGCGCCGATGCCGAAGGGCAGCTGGCCAAAGCACCCGACCGCGATCAGCGCGACGAACGCCAGCGGGCACAGCAGCAGCTGGGTCACCAGCTTGATGCCGGTGGAGCGGTCCCCAAGCGCGCCGTACACCGACTCCTCGAGCCACCAGCCGACCGGCACCGCGCAAGCGAACGCCAACGCCATCGACACCGGCTCGGCGATCGTCCCCGCGCCCGCGACGGCGGCGATGACACAGGCCGCGAACGCCACCGCGGTGGGCCAGCGCGCCCAGCGGGGGAAGGGCGGCTTGCGACGCTCGGCTGGGGTGAGCCACTGCAGCGCTTCCATCTGGCCGCGAGCATCGCGCCTGGGTCGCTGGCGCGTCCGACTATTTTCTTCGAGGAGCCTCAGGTCCGGCGGCGCCGGCGCAGCGCCGCGGCCAGCAGCAACAGCGCCGTCGACGCCGGCCCCGTTCCCACCGAGCTGCAGCTTGCCGGTTCGGGCGGCGCTGGAGCTGGAGTTGGGGGAGGAGCCGCGGGCGTGGGCGGAGCGGGAGGCTGCGGCGGCGTCACCACCGGAGCGGGGGGCTGGGTGCCGACGAAGACCCCGGTGAGGTCGATGATCAGGTGGGTGCGCCCACTGCTGTAGACGCAGAGCGAGCCACCGCCGGTGCCGACGAGCACCGCGTTCGCGACCGTCTGCCCGTAGGCGAAGTTGAGGTTCGAGGTTCCGGGCCAGCCGGTGGCGCAGGGAAAGACTCCAGCGAAGCCGTCGTCGAGCACATCGGTGGCGGTGACGTTGATCGCCACCGCCCGGGTGTCGGCGGGAAGCTGCGGCAGCGCGTCAATCTTCAGCTCCAGCAGCGTCGCGCGGGTGGTGCGCCCGACCCAGACGCCGCCGGGGCCGCGGGTGTCCACGAGGCGAACCGGAGCGACCGCCTGGTACGACAGGCCCGCCGCCGCGTCGAAGGTGCCCATCACGTCGACGATCAACTGGGTGTCGACCGAGGAGACTCCGCAGACGCCGGTCGTACCCATCTTCGCGGTCACCGAGGCGGCCACCGTCTGCTGCGCGGCGAAGTTGAGGTTGGAGGCGAGCGGCACCGCCTCGTCACACGGGTAGACGGTGACGAAGCCCGCGGCGACGGGCGCAGTGACCGCGAGGTCGAGGACGACGGCGCGCGGGGCGGAGGCCTGGGGCGGCACCAGCACCCGCGGCAGGTTGGCCCGCAGTCCCTGGCTGCCGTCGCTGCGGGTGTCCATCAGCCGTTGCGGCGTGGCGGGGACCAAGCCGGCGCCCGTCTGGCCGAAGTAGCCCTCGAGGTCGGCGATCAAGTGGGCCGGGCTCTGGGTGAAGACCGACAGCCGCTGGGTGGCGCCGAGCCCGAGCAGGCTGCTGTTGGACACCGCGCCGCCCGCGGCGAAGTTGACCGTCGAGATGCCCGGCAGCGGCAGCTGACCCGGCCACGCGGTGGCGAAGCCGGCTGCGGAAGCATCGGCCGCGGCGAGGTTGATCGACACCCCGGTCGCCGACGACGGCACGCCGAAGTTGCCCAGCGCGTCGAAGGAGAAGGTGCTCTGCGCCGCGACACGGAAGTCGGCGTCGCGGGTCAGCCCGACGAGGTTCGATGAGCTGGCGGCGGCGCGGGTGTCGAACAGGCGCACGGGGGTGAGCGGGTCGTAGCGGCCCACCGGCCCGACGGGGACGAGCGCCGGCATCGCCGCGCCCGGGTTGATTTGCGTCGGCGCCTGCTCGCAGTACGCCGGACGGCCGGAGCCGCCAGCGAAGACCGCGAGTGACGAGCCGACGACCCGCTCGGTGCCGTCGGAGGGGTGGTTGAGCACGCCCTGGCCCTGGATCCACATCGTCGTCGAGCCGCCGCTGTCGAGAGCGAAGCCGCGGTCGGCGCCGAGCTCGATCAACAGCTGGCCCATCTCGAGGCAGGTCATCCCCCGCCAGCTGCCGCGGCCATCAGCGACCGCCATGATCAACTTGTTGTGGTCCTTCGATAGCCCGACGCCGGAGCGCGGATCGATCGGGCAGTCGTTGGGGAGCGGCTGCCCGTCGCGCACCAGAGACCAGTGGCCGCCGAGCACCTCGCTCATCCACGGCGCGAACGGCTGGTCCTCGTCGTCGTCGAAGACCTGGGCGCGGTCGGGCCCGAAGGCGAGCATCGCGTCGAGGCTGAGCGTGTTCGGCCATGGCTGGCCGGCGTGCGCGGCGACGCCGTAGGTGGTGTAGGCGGCCCGCCCAACGCACGGCGGGAAGGGGCTGTTGGGGCCGACGTCGATCGGCCGGCAGGAGAAGTCGCCGTTGATCGCGACTTGCGCGCCCACCGAGGTGGCGAACGCCGAGGTCCGCTGGGCGCGCTCCTCGTACGCCGAGTGCCGCACCGAGACGCCGGGGGCGCAGAGGTCGACGACCGTCGCGTGGACGTTGAAGTTGTTGGGGCCAGTGCGGTGCAGGTGCTGCACTCCAGGAAACGGCGAGTCCCACGCGTCGGCTGCGAGGGCGGAGCAGGCTGCGAGGGAGGCGATCAACGTCAGGCCGGTTCTCATGCCGGTCAGCGTGCCCCGCCCGACTCGGCGGCGCTCGGATCGCGCCGTGACCCATGTCACCCGGCAGTGACAGTCACAGCGTGCTGCGCTCCCACGCGACGTGCTCGAGGCAGCGCGTCACCAGCGAGGTCCACCCGGTCTGGTGGCTCGCTCCGACACCGCGGCCGTCGTCGCCGTTGAAGTACTCGTAGAAGAGCACCAGGTCGCGGAACGCCGGGTCGTTGGCGTAGCGCCCCTCGTCACCGTGCACCGGCCGCTTGCCGCCCGCGTCGGGGAGGAAGGTCCGCGCCAGCCGCCGGGACAGCTCGTCGCCGACCTGCTGCAGCGTCAGCATCTTCCCCGAGCCCACCGGGCACTCCACCTTGAGGCTGTCGCCGTAGAAGTGGTGGTAGCGCTGGAGCGCTTCGATCAACAGGTAGTTGACCGGGTACCAGATCGGCCCCCGCCAGTTCGAGTTGCCGCCGAACGCGCCCGAGTTTCCTTCGCCGGGGATGTAGTCGACGCGCCACTCCTGGCTGCCGATCTGCAGCCGGTAGGGGTTGTCCTTGTGGTACCGCGAGAGCGCGCGCACCCCGTAGTCGGAGAGGAACTCGCTCTCGTCGAGCACCCGCCGCAGCACGCGGACCAGCCGTTCCTTCGAGGGCACCGCGAGCAGCCGGTGGTGCTTGTGGGCCGAGTCCTCGACGAAGCTGATGTGCCGGGCGAGGTCGGCGCGGTTGGTGAGGAACCACTCCAGCCGCCGCTTGAAGCCAGGCAGCTTGTCGACCGTCTCCGAGTCGAGGACCTCGACCGCGAACAGCGGAATGATCCCCACGATCGACCGGGTCTTCAGCGGCACCACCTGCCCATCGCCGACCATCTGGTCGTAATAGAAGCCGTCCTGTTCGTCCCACAGGCCGGTGCCGCCGAGGGTGTTCATCGCATCGACGATTCGGACGAAGTGCTCGAAGAACTTCGAGGCCATGTCCTCGTAGCTGGGGTCTTCCTTCGCCAGCTCGAGGGCGATCGCCATCATCGTCGACGCGTAGAACGCCATCCACGCGGTGCCGTCGGCCTGCTGCAGCTGCCCGCCCGTGGGCAGCGGCTGGCCGCGATCGAAGATGCCGATGTTGTCGAGCCCGAGGAAGCCGC
>JAYVRT010000507.1:0-5478 GCA_043776025.1 Archangiaceae bacterium
GTGTTCCGGGTGCTGCTGATCATCCCCTGGGCGGTGCCGAACTACATCACCGCGCTGATGTGGAAGGGGATGTTCCACCGCCAGTTCGGAGCGATCAACGCGCTCCTCCACGCCGCCGGCATCGAGCCGCTGTCCTGGTTCACCCGCTTCTCCACCTCGTTCGCGGCCAACGTCTGCACCAACACCTGGCTCGGCTTCCCCTTCATGATGGTGGTGTCGCTCGGCGCGCTGCAGTCGATTCCGCAAGACCTCTATGAGGCGGCCGAGGTCGACGGCGCCTCGAAGTGGGCCCAGTTCCGGCGGATCACCCTGCCCCTGCTCAAGCCGGCGCTGCTGCCCGCGGTGATCCTCGGCAGTGTCTGGACCTTCAACATGTTCAACGTGATCTACCTCGTCTCCGGCGGCGAGCCGGGCGGGGCCACCGACATCCTCGTCAGCGAGGCGTTTCGCTGGGCGTTTCAGCGTAACGAGCAGTACGGGTTCGCCGCGGCGTACTCGGTGCTGATCTTCGTGGTGCTGCTCGGCTGGTCCTCGGTCACCCGGCGGGTCTCCCGCGAGGAGGCCGCATGACGGGGCCGTCGCGCCTGCAGATCGTGGCGCTCCACGCCGGGCTCTGCCTGCTGTGCATCGCCACGCTCTACCCGGTGCTCTGGGTGGTGAAGATGGCGCTGTCTCCGACGCAGGCGCTGTCGCTGACGATCAGCCCGATCCCCGAGGCGATCACCCTCGATCACTTCCGCGAGGTGCTCGGCTCCACCGACGCCCAGGGGCGCTGGCTCTTCGGCCGGCAGCTGCTCTCGAGCCTGGGGGTGTCGGGCGCGACGACGGTGGTCGGCCTCGGGCTCGCGGTCAGCGCCGCCTACGCGCTCTCGCGCTTCCGCTTCCCCGGCAAGCAGGCGGGGATGCAGGCGTTGCTGGTCACCCAGATGTTCCCCGCGACGCTGATGCTGGTGCCGCTCTACTCGCTGCTGCAGAAGCTCCACCTGCTCGACAGCCTCAGCGGGCTGGTGCTGGTCTATGCCACCTCCTCGCTGCCCTTCTGCGTCTGGATGCTCAAGGGGTACTTCGACACGCTGCCCAAAGAGCTGGAGGAGGCGGCGATCATGGACGGCGCGACCCCGGCGCAGGTGTTCATCAAGGTGGTGCTTCCGCTGGCCCGGCCGGCGCTCGCCGTGACGGCGCTGTTCTCCTTCATGACCGCGTGGAACGAGTTCATCCTCGCGGCGACGATGCTCAACGACGCGTCGCTCTTCACCCTGCCGGTCGCGCTCCAGCGCTACGTCGGAGAGTACAAGGTCGAGTGGGGGCACTTCGCCGCGGGAGCGCTGATCGTCTCCGCGCCGGTGATGGCGCTCTTCTTCGCGCTGCAGAAGCACCTCGTCGGCGGGCTCACTGCCGGCGGCGTCAAAGGCTGAAGAACGCCGCGGCGGGTGCTCGGCACCGCGGGCAACGATCGCCTCCGCGTCCCAAGGGTAGCGTTCCCTCAGCCGCTCAGCCGGCGACCGCCCGGTCCGGCCCGTCGGCGGCCCTCGGCCAGGCGAAGCCGCTGCGCTCGGCCGCCGTGAACGGGTCGACCTCGGCGGGGTAGCCGACGCTCCAGAGCGTCAGCGGCGCGGCGGCAGCGGTCGGGCAGTGAAATTGCCGCTGCTGCTCCAGCCCCGAACGGAACACCTCGAGCGCCAGCTCTCCGCGGGAGACGGCGGTGATCGCGCCGGCCAGCATCCGCACCATGTGGCGCGCGAACCCCTCGCCGACGAACCTCAAGCTCGCGCCGCCCGGCCCCTCGAGCACCTCGACCTGGGTCACGGTGCGATCCTGTTCGGCGCTGGTCTTGAAGTGAAAGACCTTGAAGTTCCGCGTCCCCGGCACGAGCGCCGCCGCCTGCCGCAGCAGCTGCCACTCGCCCACCTCTGACGGGTCGAGCTGGTAGCGATACTCCTTGCAGGTGGCGCTCCACGCGGCGTGGAACTTCGGTGCCGCCTCCCGCGCGAGGTGGATCCCCAGATCCTCGGGCATCAGCTCTTTGAGCCGGGCGACGAGCTGTTCCGGCGAGACGTCGCGTTCGAGGCGGCAGCTGAGCACCTGCATCCGCGCGCTCACGCCCCGGTCGGTGCGTCCGGCGACGACCGGATTCCGCGTCACCCGCCCCAGCGCGAACGCCTTGAGCAGCTCACCCTGGACCGTGCGCAGCTGCTGCTGCCGTTGGTAGCCATGGAACCGCTCGCCGCGGTACCAGCACCAGAGGGCGACGATCTTGAAGGGGCTGTTCCTAGAGCCCGGCATCGATCCCGCGGCCGCTGATCGGTACCACCAGCTTCGGGTTGTTCGCCGCGTTGGAGGTGATGGTGATCGTCCCCGCGAAGTCCTTGTAGGCGCGGGGATAAAAGACGACCTTGAGGAAGGTGTGCTTCTTCAGCGGCACCAGCGCGGCATTCGAGCCGGCGTCACCCGGAGGCGTCGGACCGCTGATGGTGAACTCGCCGGCCCCCGCGGTCTCGATCTTGGAGATCACCAGGTCGTCATAGCCGCCGTTCTCGATCGACAGCGCCTGCTCCGACCGGGTGTCCCGCGCCACGTCGCCGAACTGGATCCCCGCGTCGCTGCGATCGATCAGGATCTGCGGCTTCTCCGGGGTGACCACGCCGCAGCCGGTGAGGGCAACGGCAGCGAGGACGAAGGCGGCGGCTCGGGTGCGCATGGCCAGAGGCTTACCACCGCGCGAGCGATCAGTGGGTGACGGGAAGCCCGGCGATCCGCTGCACCCGCCGGAAGAACAGTGGGTCGAGCGGCTTGGTGAAGTAGTCCTCGGCGCCGAGCTTGAGGCAATCGTGGCGCACCAGCTGATCCTCCTCGCCGGAGAGCATCACCACCTTGATGTCGCGCGTCACCGGGTCGGCCTTCAGCTGGGCGAGGAGATCCCTCCCGTCGATCGCCTGGTGGACGTCGAGGACGATCACCCCCGGGTGGTGCGCCCGGGCGAGCGAGAGGACCTGGGTCGAGGTGGTGTCGGTGATCGGCTCGAAGCCCTCTCGGCGGGCCGCCCGCGCGAGGGCCGCCACCATCTGCGGGCTGTCGTCGGCGATCAGGATCATGCACGGCGCCGGCTCATCCGCGGCCACGTTCAGCGGCGGGGCTTCCAGCAACAGCCCGAGGTCGAACGGCTTGCGCGCGAACGCGTCGGCCCCGAGCGCGAGGCACTGCCGCTCGAGGTCAGGGTCGAGGGAGCCCGAGACCATCACCACCCGGCAGGTGGAGGTGCGGGGATCCGCCCGGAGCTCCACCAGCAAATGCCGGCCGTCGATCAGCTGGTGCACGTCGAGGACGATCAGCTCCGGCCGGTGCTTGAGCGCGAGCAGCAGCACCCGCGACGCCGAGGTCTCCGCGAGGGTGATCCAGCCCGCCACCCGGGCCTCCCGCGCCAGCGACCTCACCACCAGCGGGTCGTCGTCACAGATGAGGACCTTCGGTCGGGTGGGCATTGCCTTTCCGGGTAGAGCAAGCGGCCGGCCACCGAAGCGTTCCTGTTTTCGATGGGTTGCAGCCGCGCAGAGAGGTCAGATTCGACCAACCGGTCAGAGATCCTCCGAAGGCCTGGATCGTTCAACCTCCCATGCTCACCCTGCTCATCCTCAGCTGCGTGAAGTTGCCGTACCGGCCGCCGGTTCCCCCGCCGCCTCCTCCCCCGGTCGTGACGGTGATCGCGTGCGAGGGCGCGGACCAGGTGCGGCGCGACCGCTCGGGCACCGAGCTGGGCCGGTGGTCCTTCGCTCCGATGTGCACCCAGGTGCGGTGCGAGCGGCACGACTTCGTGCGCCGCGACACCAACGGCCGGGAGGTCGAGCGGTGGGTCAGCGCGCCCCGCTGCGTCGTCGTTCAGCCGGTGAAGCTCACCACCACGCCTGGCTGGCGCTTCGGCCTCACCGCGAGCTGATCACGGGCAGGTCAGGCGGTAGGCGTCGAGCGAGAGGTTCTTCAGCAGCGTCGAGAACTGCAGCGGTCCGGTCACGCCGCAGATCTGCGCCAGCTTGCTCGCCGGCTCGTACTCGGCGTGAAACACCGGCTTCCCCGCGCTGATGAACGGGCTCACCCGCGCGCACTCGTTGAACTTCACGCACTCCTCGTTCACCGCGAAGTCGAAGTCCGGGACGAGCATCGCGACCTGATCGAGGTTGTTCTTCAACCCGACCGCCAGCCCGCGGGCGTGGCCTTCAATGGCGAGGAAGCGAGAGAAGTCGAGCTGATCCGCGGCGGTCAGCGGAAAGCCGGGGTTGTTGTTGATCGCATCGACGTCGTCCGGCTCGAGACCGTCGCAGCCCTTCGTCTTCGCGAGATCGAACCGGGCCTTGATGATGCCGCGCACCAGCGGCGTCCGGAAATCGACCCACTTCTGGCCCGGCCACCCGACGATGCCGTTGCCGAGCACCGCGGCGGTGAACTGGTTGGAGTCGGGCCGGCCCGGCTCGTAGGCGGTGTCGACGTAGCAGATCACCTTGCGCCCCTGGTTGTGCAGCTGGGTGATCGCCGCCGCCTGGGTATCGAAGAGATCGATGTCGTAGATGCCGGCATCGACGGTGAGATCGAGCGTGCCCGTCAGCTGCCACTGCCAGCTCGCCTTCACCGCCGGAGTCCAGTGGCCCCCGTCGGCGCTGCTCGAACCGCCACCGCTGCCGCCGCCCGTCGCCGTGCCGCCACCGCCCAGCCCGCCGGATCCACCCGAGCCGCCGACGCCGCCTCCCGTCGAGCCGCCGCCCGCGCCGCCGCCGGCCGCGATACCACCACCGCTCCCACCCCCGCCGCCGACGCCGCCACCTGCCGCGCCGCCACCGCCCCCCGCTCCTCCGCCTGCGGAGCCGCCGCCCATGCCCCCGGACACCGAAGAGCCACAGCCAACCAGGGCCAACGTGCAGACGAGGATCAGGCGCATGCAGCCCGGTACCTCACCGCACTCCATGCCGCCGGCGCAAGACGCTTCACAGCCCAGCGAGCTTGCGCACGGCGTTGATGCCGCGATCGAGCTCGTCGTCGGTCAGGTAGGGCGCCGGCCCAAGCCGCAGCAGCTCCCCGCGGGAGTCGGTGAGGATCCCCTGCGCGCGCAGCGCGGCGACCCAGGCCGCGGCATCCGGCGTGCGGATCGCGACGAACCCGCCTCGCTGTTCCGGCTCCAACGGCGTCGCGATCACCAGCCCCTCGAGGCCGTCGATCAGCCGCTGGGTCTGCCGCAGCGAGACCGCGCGCAAGGCCTGAACCGACATCCCTTGCTGCTCGAAGAACGCGATCACCGCGCGCGCCCGGTAGTGGCTCGTCGGATCATACGTGCTCCCCGCGAACGCCTCGGCGCCGAGCGGCCCATAGCTGACGCCCTCGGCCTTCGCGGCCAGGCCAGAGAAGCCGGCGAACCAGCCGGTGATCACCGGGCGGAAGGGCCGCGGTGGGACCCGGAGAAAGCACACCCCCTCGCCCCACTGCGCGTACTTGTAG
>JAYVRT010000508.1:0-5472 GCA_043776025.1 Archangiaceae bacterium
CCGCCGCCGCCGCGCCGCCTCCCCCGCAGGGCAACCAGCCGCGGCCGATGCCCGGGCCGCAGGGAATGCCGATGCAGCCGCGCCCCCCGGGGCAGGGACTTCCGCCGGGGACCGTGCCCGGAATGCGCAGCCCGGCGATGGGCGGCCTTCCGCCCGCGCCCGGAATGCCGATGCAGCGCCCGCCTCCTCCGGGTATGGGTGGGCCGGGAATGGCCCCCGGTCAGGGGATGCCGATGCAGCGCCCGCCGATGCAGATGCAGGGCACCCAGCCGGGGATGCGCCCGCCTGGACCCGGGATGCCGATGCAGCAGCAGGGCATGCCGATGCAGCGCCCGATGCCCGGCGTTCCCCCGCAGAGCCAGGCCCAGTTTCCCCGTCCTCCGGGCGGCGCTCCGATGCCGGGCACCGTGCCGCCGCGGCGCGATCCGTTCGGGCTCGGCGCACCTGGAATGCCTCCCGGGGGCCAGCCGATGCACCCGCAACAGCAGCAGCAGTTCCGCCCGCCTCCCGGCCACCCCCAGCCGCCTCCGCCGCAGCACAACCCGCTGTCGCTCGACGAGCCCCGGCGCAACGACGGGGGCGAAGCGATGCTCCGCGACGCCCTGAGCAAGGCCTCCAAAGAGGTGATCGAGAAGATCGCCTGGGAGGTCGTCCCCCAGCTGGCCGAGACGATCATCCGCCAGGAGCTGGATCGTCTGATTAAGGACCGGGAAGCGAAGAACTGATTTAGAAGTGCGGTTGCGATGAACCAGCCCGACCCGCCCAAGGACCACCGCGCCGAGTACCAGGCCTACGATCCCACCGCGGTCGAGAAGCGCTGGTATCCGGTGTGGCTCGAGAAGGGCTACTTCAAGGGCGACCCGAACTCGAAGAAGCCCGCGTTCTCGATCGTGCTGCCGCCGCCGAACATCACCGGCAGCCTGCACCTGGGCCACGCGCTGACCGCCACCATCCAGGACATCCTCTGCCGCTGGAAGCGGATGAGCGGCTACAACGTCCTCTGGCTCCCGGGCACCGATCACGCCGGCATCGCCACCCAGATGGTGGTGGAGAAGGACCTCAAGGCCACCGAGAAGAAGACCCGCCACGAGCTGGGCCGCCCGGAGTTCTTGAAGCGCGTCTGGGCCTGGAAGGAGAAGTTCGGCAAGCGCATCGGCGAGCAGCACCAGGTGCTCGGCGCTTCGCTCGACTGGAGCCGCGAGCGCTTCACCATGGACGAGGGGCTCTCGGTCGCGGTCCGCGAGGTCTTCGTCCGGCTGCACGAAGAGGGGCTGATCAACCGCGACGAGAAGCTGATCAACTGGTGCCCCAGCTGCCTCACCGCGCTGTCCGACCTCGAGGTCGAGCACGTCGACAAGGAAGGCAGCCTCTGGTCGATCGCCTACCCGGTCAAGGACAGCGATCAGAAGCTGGTCGTCGCCACCACCCGGCCGGAGACGATGCTCGGCGACACCGCGGTCGCGATTCACCCCGCGGACCCCCGGTACATGGGGCTGCACGGCAAGACGGTGCTCCTGCCGCTGATGAACCGCCAGATCCCGATCATCCTCGACCCCGAGCTGGTCGACATGAAGCTCGGCACCGGCGCGGTGAAGGTGACCCCGGCCCACGACCCCAACGACTTCCAGACGGGCCTGCGCCACAAGCTGCCGCAGATCACGATCTTCGACGAGCGCGGAGCGATCAACGAGCACGGCGGGATCTTCCAGGGCCTCGATCGCTTCGCCGCCCGCAAGCGGGTGCTCGAAGAGCTGACCGGACTGGGGCTGCTGGTCGAGGAGAAGAAGCACCCGCTCTCCGTCGGCACCTGCCAGCGGTGCGGGACGATCGTCGAGCCGCGGCTCTCGAAGCAGTGGTTCGTGAAGATCGACTCGCTCGCCAAGGACGCGATCGCCGCGGTGGAGCAGGGCAAGACCCGCTTCGTCCCCGAGCACTGGACCGCGACCTACATGCAGTGGATGAAGAACATCCACGATTGGTGCATCAGCCGGCAGCTGTGGTGGGGGCACCAGATCCCCGCGTGGTACCCGGCCTCGGGCCCCAAGCTCTCCAACGGAGAGCTCGACTTCAGCAACGGCACCCCGGTGGTCGCGCGCGCCAACCCCGGCGTCACGCCTGAGAACCCCAGCGGGCAGTGGGTGCAGGATCCCGACGTCCTCGACACCTGGTTCAGCTCGGGGCTCTGGCCGTTCTCGACGCTTGGCTGGCCAGCGCAGACCGACGACTTGAAGACCTGGTACCCGACCTCGGTGATGGAGACGGGCCACGACATCATCTTCTTCTGGGTCGCCCGGATGATGATGATGGGGCTGCACTTCATGAAGAAGGTGCCCTTCGAGGTCGTGTACCTCCACGCGATGGTGCGCGACGAGAAGGGCGAGAAGATGTCGAAGACGAAGGGGAACGTGATTGACCCCCTCGACGTCATCCGCGGCTGCAAGCCAGAGGCGCTGATGCCTGCGCTGCGCAACAAGTTCCCCGACGGGCTGCGGCCCTACGGCGCCGACGCGCTGCGCTTCACCCTCGCCGCGCTCACCCAGCAGGGCCGGGACATCAAGCTCTCGCTCGACCGGGTCGACGGCTACAAGGCGTTCGTCAACAAGGTGTGGAACGCGTCGCGCTTCGCGATGCTGAAGATCGGCGACTTCAAGCCTGACGCGACCTTCATCAAGGATCGCAAGCTGAGCCTCGCCGACCGGTGGATCCTCTCTCGGCTCAACAAGGCGGTCGCCAGCACCCAGACCTCTCTGACCGCCTACCAGTTCGGCGACGCCGCCTCGACGCTGTACCAGTTCCTCTGGGCCGAGTTCTGCGACTGGTACATTGAGCTGTCGAAGGCGCCGCTCGAGGGCTCCGACGCCGAGGCCCGCGATGCGAGCCGGGCGGTGCTGGTCTTCTGCCTCGACCAGATCCTGCGGCTGCTGCATCCGTTCATGCCCTTCATCACCGAGGAGATCTGGCAGAGCCTGCCGATCACCCGGCCCACCGAGTCGATCTCGATCGCCTCGTACCCCGAGGTCGATCGCCGGCTGGACGACGCCGCGGCCGAGGCCGAGATGCACCCGGTGATCCTCGCGATCGAGGGCCTGCGGAACATCCGCGGCGAGAGCAAGCTGAACCGCAGCGTCCGGATCGAGGCCCACATCCAGACGTCGAACGCCGTCACCCGGCAGACGCTGCTCAAGTGGAGCTCGTACCTCACCCCCCTGGCGGGCCTCGGCTCGCTGGTCGTCACCCCACCGGGGCCCAAGCCCCCGCAAGCCGCCGCTTCGATTGGAGCGGAGATGGAGATCTACGTGCCCCTCGCCGGAATCATTGACCTTGCCGAGGAGCGTGGCCGGCTGCAGAAAGAGATCACCCGCGTGGAAGGGGAGCTGACGGGGATGAAGAAGAAGCTGGAGAACCCCAACTTCGTCGCCCGCGCCCCGCCTGACGTGGTCGAGAAGGATCGCGCCCGGATCGCCGAGCTCACCGAGCTGATCATCAAGCTCAACGAGAACCTGATCCGGATCGCGCCGCTGGAGGTGAAGATCGCGCCCCCCACGGGTGGCAACGTCAACCTCGGCGAGGAGCTCAAGGAGGAGCTCGCCGGTGTTTCGGTGCCTGACCCCGACAAGCAGGTGACCGAGGCGCTCGAACAGCTGCGCGAAGGGACCAAGGAAGGCCTCACGTCGCGCGATCGGATGGATCTCGGCGTCGCCTACATGAACATGGGCCTCGTCGACGACGCGGTTCGCGAGTTCAACAAGGCCAAAGAGTCCGAGGTCACCGAGGCGGCGGAGAAGAGGAAGGGCCCGGCGAAGGCCGCGGCTGCGAAGAAGCCGGCGCCGAAGAAGAAGCCGGCCTCGAAGCCGAAGAGGGCGGCGAAGAAGCCCGCCAAGAAGCCCGCGGTCAAAGCCAAAGCCAGGGCGAAGCCCGCCCCGAAGAAGAAGCCGGCGAAGAAGGGTAAGTCGCGTGCCAAATGACGCGTACCTCGATCGGCTGATCGACCTCGCGCTCGACGAAGATCTCAGCTCCGCGGGCGATGTGACCACCGACGCGCTGGTGCACCCTCAGCTGCGGGGCCGCGGTGAGCTGTGGGCCAAGGAGGCGATGGTGCTCTCCGGCCTGTCGACCTTCGCCCGGGTCTTTCAGCGCTTCGACGACACGGTCACCGTCGAGTTCGAGGCGGTCGACGGCGACTCGACGCTCCAGCTGCAGCGGGTGGCGCGGCTCGACGGCCCGCTGCGCTCACTGCTGATCTGCGAGCGCACGGCGCTGAACATCATCCAGCGCACCAGCGGGATCGCGACGATGGCGGCGCAGGCGGCGAAGCTGGTGAAGAACACCGGCCTGCAGCTGCTCGACACCCGCAAGACGTCGCCGGGGATGCGCTCGCTCTCGAAGGTCGCGGTGCGCGACGGCGGCTGCTCCAACCACCGCTTCGGGCTCTTCGACGGGGTCCTGATCAAGGACAACCACATCGCCGCGGTCGGCGGCTCGGTGAAAGAGGCGCTGCGCCGCGCGAAAGCGAACGCCCCTCAGCTGCTGAAGATCGAGATCGAGGTCGACTCGCTCAACCAGCTCGAGGACGCGATCACCGAAGGCGCGGACATCGTGATGCTCGACAACTTCACCGACGCCCAGATCTCCGAGGCGGTGAAGCGGGCCAAGGGCAGGGTGCTGCTCGAGGTGTCCGGAGGGATCACGCTCGAGCGCCTGCCCCTGCTCGCCAAAAGCGGCATCAACTTCGTCTCGATGGGCGCGCTGACGCACTCCGCCCGGGCGATGGATCTCTCGCTCGAGCTGATCACCCAGAAGAGCGGCCGATCGCGCGGCCGGGGCAGCGGCTGAGCTCTACCCGGTGAAGCCGTCGAGCTCTTTGGCCGCGCCGAAGTTCTCGGTGTAGCGGCGGGCGAACTCGGCCCGGGTGTAGCGGTGCTCCTGGCAGCCCTTGTGCTCGATCGCCCAGGTCGCGGCGAGCGTCGCCACCCGGCCCGCGACCGGCAACGGCCAGCCGCGCGCGAGGCCGAGCGCCATCCCGCCGATGAACGCGTCGCCGGCGCCGGTCGGGTCCAACACCGAGGTGACCTTGGCGATCGGCACCTCGTGAACTTTGCCGCCGCGCTCGTAGATCCGCGAGCCCAGCTCGCCCCGCGTCATCACCGTCACCGGCGCAGTGGCGATCAGCTGCTCCTCGGTGAGGCCGGTGCACTTGGCCATCATCCCGAACTCATAGTCGTTGCCGATCAGCGCGGCCGCGCCGTCGAGCCCGGTGAGGATTTGCTGCTTGTCCAGCCGGGGCACCTGCTTGCCCGGATCGAAGATGTACTTCACGCCCAGCCGCTTGCACTCCGCGGTGTGCTTCGCCATCGACTCCGGGTCGGTCGGGGAGATGATCACCCAGTCGTCCTTCTTCAGGCCCATCGACTCCAGCGATACCTCGCGCGCGTGGGTGACGGCGCCCGGGTAGAAGGCCACGATCTGGTTGTT
>JAYVRT010000509.1:0-20718 GCA_043776025.1 Archangiaceae bacterium
TCGCGCTGCCGGCGAACCCGAACCACTGAGCGCAAAGATGGCGAAGGCGAGTCACCCCGCGCGGCGAAGGCGGACGGTCGCGAACGGGGCGCTGAGGCAGGCCTTCGCCGCGTACACCGATGCCTCGCTGCGCGGCGTCTGCCACCAGATCGCCGAGGACGAGGCGCTGTTGTCGCTCGCCGCTGGCGCGCGGCCGGGCAGCTACATGCCGTACTTCTTTCTCTCCTGCGTGCGCTACCTGTTCCTCGGGGACCCGCGGCATCCGCTGGCGGCTGTGCTGCTCTCCGCTGCCTCGGCGGAGCCGCTGAGCGACGCGCAGTACGAGGTTTTCCGGGCCTATTGCCTCGCCCACGCGCCGGCGCTGAAGCAGCTGGTCGCCTCGGCGAGGACCCAGACCAACGACGTGCTGCGCAGCGCGGTGCTGGCTCCTGCGTTCTGTCTGGCCGCGGCGCGGACGGGGGCCGCTCCGCTGGGGCTGGTGGAGGTCGGAGCGAGCGCGGGCCTCAACCTGTGTTGGGACAAGTACCGCTACAACTATGGGGTGGTGGGCTCTTTCGGCGCCGAGGAGGCCGAGGTGCGGCTGCGGCTCGACTGGCGGGGCGCGGCGCCGGGCGCGTGGCTGCGGAGGATCCCCGAGGTCTCGGCGCGGATCGGCATCGACCTCGATCCGATCGACCTCGAGGACGACGACGAGGTGCGCTGGTTGCGCTCGTTCGTCCCCGACGCCACCGGGGTGCTCGAGGCGGCGATCGCGGTGGCGCGCGCGACCGAGCGGCGGCTGATTCGGGGCGATGCTTTGGAGAAGCTCGAGGCAGTGGTCGAGGGCCTGCACCCTGGCAGCGCCGCCTGCGTCTTCCACAGCTTCTGCACCTACCAGTTCTCCGACGTTGGCCTGCGCCGGTTCGAGTCGCTGATCACCCGCCTCGGCCAGCGCCGGCCTCTGCACTGGATCTCGCTCGAGGGGCAGTCCCTGCGGCTGGTCTCGTTTCTTCCCGGTGAGCCTGCGGTGCCTCAACTGCTCGCGACCACCGACGTGGCGGGCGGGGTCCACCGCTGGTTCAGCTGGAGCTACGCTGGCCGTACTTGAAGACGCGCTGCCGGTGGGTGCTGCCATCGAGCGCCCGGAAGAGATGGCCGCGGAAGACCATCGCCACGTGGAACAGCGACGCCCCGACGAGCGCCGTCACCCACGACGCCCCGGGGAAGAGGTCGGGGACGCGGGTGACGAAGAAGTAGGCGGCGGTCAGCATCAAAGCGTTTGGGAAGAACCACTCGATCCAGTTCTCCTGGATGAACTTGATGCAGGTCTGGATCGTGTCCAGCCCGCCGCGGGTGCCCTTGGTGTAGATGACCTCGGGTGCCGGGTTGAGGACGATCACCGCGATCAGCTGAAGGCCGAGCCAGATCACGTTGCCGTTGTGCACCGACGAGAGCACCGGGTTGAGCACCAGCTCGGCGATCCAGGTGACGAAGAACAGGCCCATCACGCTCCAGAAGTAGACGAGGAGGCTGTTCTTGAGGTCCTTGAGGCTGACCGTCTGGTGGGCGACGACACCGGCGGTGAAGTAGAGGTAGCAGCTGAAGACGGCGGTGAGGACCAGGTTCAGGACGATCCCTCCCGCCCTGCCCAGCGCGGCGGAGATCGGCACCGAGAGGAACAGATAACCAAAGAAGAGCGCGATCGGCAGCAGCAGGGTCCAGGGGTTCTTGCCAATGCCCGCGAGTGCCTGGGTCAGGCAATTGGCGTAGAGCCGGAAGTAAGCGAGGACGAACGCCACGGCCGGGTATGTAACCTGCGACTCACCGACAGACCCAAAAAATCATTCCTTGGGGATTTCCCTCTGCTATGAGGCGGGCCACTTTCAAGTACCTATTCCGCAACAAGGATCTCCCAATGAAGAAGCTATCGCTCTCCATCGTGTGCCTTGCCTGGATCGCCTGCACTCCAGACATTCCCCAGACGCAGTCGCCGACGGTGATCACCGCTCGCTTCGACCCGTCGCTGGTGCCGCCGGTCGTCCCGACGCCAAACGACCTGGCGACCAACCCGAAGACGGGCACCCTCGCGGTGCCGATCGTCGGGTCCGACGCGGACAAGGAGTTCTACAAGTTCCTCAACACGCTCAACGGGTTCCCTGCGAGCGCGGGCGCGACCGCCACCTTCGACGGTGAGCTGAACGCCACCACGGTCGGCGCCGACAGCGTCAAGGTGTTCGACGTCACCAACAGCCTGTCGGCGGTCACCCCGTCGGCGATTGGTTACACTTCCACCGGCGACGCCACGGTGCCCGGCCGGGTCAACATCGCTCCCCCGATGGGCGGCTGGATCCCGGGCCACACCTACGCGGTCGCGATCATCGGCAACAAGAACGCGAAGGGCGTCAAGGGCGGCAACGGCTCCGATGTCGTCGGCAGCCCGACCTGGGCGTTCATCCGCAGCGCCGGCCCGCTGATCACCTGCGCGGACGGGGGCACGTGCACCGCGGCCACCGAGATCATCCCCTCGAACCTCCACGACGCCGCCGCCCGGCTCGCGGACCAGACGGCGAAGGCGACCCAGCTCGAAGGGCTGCGGCTGAAGTACAAGGCGACGGTCGAGAAGGTGATCGCCGGCGGCGTGTTGCGCAGCGACGTCGTCATCGCCTGGCACTTCAAGATCAACAACTACACCCAGATGCAGTTCAACCCGGCGGCGGTCCCGCCGCAGGTCCCGACGCCGAACGACCTCGCGATCGATCCGACCACCGGGCTGGTGAAGGCCCCCGTCGACCCGAACAGCTCGGCGGCGCAGCAGGAGTTCACCACCGACTACCTCAACACCCTCAACGGGTTCCCGGTGTCGGCCGCGGGTAACGCCGTGGTCATCGGCGGCGACCTCGACCCGACGTCGATCGCCACCGACACCTCGCCGAGCGCAGCGGTCGCGCCGAACATCTTTGTCCTCGATCTCGCGGCTGGAGCGCCGATCGACGGCGTCACCGCGACCTACGACACGACCACCCACACGGTGTCGATCGCGCCGCCCAATGGCACCTGGGGCAAGGCCCGCAAGATGGCGCTGGTGATCGTCGGCGGCGTCGACGGCGTCTACGGCGTCAACGGCAAGCCGGTCGTCGGGACGGAGACCTGGGCGCTGGCGCGGTCCAAGGCCTCGCTGGTCACCTGTGACGACCTCACCTCGGCGGACTGCAAGCCGGCGATCACCGCCGCGCCGCTGTCCACCTCCCAGGCGGTTCAGCTCGAGGCGCTCCGCCGCGCCTACTCGCCGGTGATCGACGCGACCGGCGTCGCCCGCATCGACCTCGCGCTGCTGTGGGTCTTCACCACCGTCAGCCTCCCCGAGGCGACGTTCGACCCCGCGGCGTCGATCATCCCCTTCCCGAACAACCTGCTGATCAGCCCGGCCACCGGCAAGCTGGTCCTGCCGGATCCCGGCGGAACGGGTCTCGCCCACCAGCTGGTCCTCGGCCTCAACACCCTCGACGGCTTCTCCACCACCGCGATGGCGATCTCCGAGAACTCCGACGGGCGCGGCGCCCTGGATGAAGACAACATCGACCCCGCGTCGTTCGACGGCGGCACGGTCGGGTTCGTCAAGCTCGCCGCGGGCGGGCTCACCCCGAAGGTGAAGGTCTGCCTCAACTGCGCTTCGTCCACCACCGCCGACGGCGGCAGCATCGTCCTCTTCCCCGACGGCGGCCGGCTCGCGCCCGCGCCGCAGCAGCTGCAGTGGGTGCCCCAGGCGCCGCTCGACGAGAAGACCAACTACGCCGGCTACGTCACCACCGCGGTGAAGGACACCAAGGGCCGCAAGGTCATCGCGGCTCCGGCCTTCGCCCTGCTGCGCAGCAAGGCTTCGTTGGTCGATGCCAATGGCAAGAGCCAGATCTCCGGCGTCTCCGACGCGAACGCCGCCGCGCTCGAGCCCGCCCGGCTCGGCCTCAAGCCGATGTTCGACGCCCTCGACGCGTCCGGCCTCAAGCGCACCAACCTCGCGCTGGCCTTCAGCTACAAGACGCAGAGCACCGTCTCGGTGCTGCAGCAGATCGTCGCGGTGCCGTCGTTGTTGCCGGCCGCGACCGCCTTCCCCACCTCCGTCGGTGACGTGACCGCGGTGGTCCGGCCGCAGCTGACCGACGCAGGGTTCCCGACGGCGAACATCGCCAAGATCTTCCAGGCGCAGATCGTCCTGCCCTTCCTCCTCAATGGGCCGGGCGGCACCTTCAACCCGAACCCGGCGGCGCTTCAGCCGCTGCGCGCCCCGGTGATCATCACCACCCCGGCGGGCGCTCCCCCAGCGGGCGGGTTCCCGACGGTCGTCTTCGGCCACGGGCTTGGCCGCAACCGCAGTGACATGTTCGCCTACGCCAACGGCGCCGCGCAGGCGGGCTTCGCGACGGTCGCGATCGACGCGATTTACCATGGCGATCGCAGCTTCTGCACCGGCTTCGGCGCTTCGCAGACCCCAGCGCTGCCCGACGACGCCGCGTGCGCGAATCCGGCGACGCAGAAGTGCGACGCCCCGACTGGCCGTTGTGTCGCCCGCACCGGCACGGGCTCGGCCTGTGCCTTCGGCACCACCGGCGACTTCACCTGCGGCGCCGCGGGCGAGGGCCTGTGCCTGCAGACCAACTTCTGCGAAGGCGGTGACTTCAAGCGCTCGGCGGCCGGCATTCCGGTGATCGCCGCCTGGAACTACTTGAACCTCGTCAACCTCTTCGCGACGCGCGAGAACTTCCGGTACGCGCCGCTCGACAACGCCCAGCTGCTCCGCGTCCTCAAGCAGGGGCCGGCTGGTGGTGCGAGCTTCGCTGAGCGCCTCGCCGGTCAGGACGCCAACGCGGTGCTCAACGTCACCAACATCAGCTACGTCGGTCAGAGCCTCGGTGGGCTCAACGGCGCGATGACCAGCTCGGTCAACACCGACTTCCGGCGCATGGGGCTCAACGTCCCGGCGGCGGACCAGGTGACGCTGCTGCTCCTGGCTCCGACGTTGGCGCCGCAGCGGGCCGGCTTCCTCGGTCTGCTCGGCACGCTGGGGATCATCCCTGGCAGCCCGGCGTTCGACCAATTCATGGTCCTCGCGCGCACCATCCTCGACCCCGCTGACCCGCAGAACTTCATCCACGCCGGGGTCAACGCCTCGATGCCGGCCGCGCGGAAGATTTACATCCAGTACATCCAGGACGACCAGTTCGTGATCAACCAGACCACGCTCGAGCTGATCAACGCCGCCACGCGCGGCGCGGGCTCGCCCTTCCTTACCTTCATCCAGCCGCCTGCGGCGTACCCGCTGGGCAGGCGCCACGGGTTCTTCCTCGACCCGGCCGGTCAGATCGGGGCCGGCACCGACAACGCCTGCGGCATTGAGTTCACCACGCCCGCGGGCCCGCCGAGCTTCAGCGGCTGCCTCACGGCGCAGGCCCAATACAAGATGGCCCTCTTCCTCCTCACTGGAACCCAGCCGTAACCGGGACCCCACGACACCATGAACAAGCTCACTGCAGCC
Organism: Archangiaceae bacterium; assembly: GCA_043776025.1. Taxonomy (GTDB): domain Bacteria; phylum Myxococcota; class Myxococcia; order Myxococcales; family Myxococcaceae; genus JAYVRT01. The sequence goes on from JAYVRT010000509.1 coordinate 5,510, forward strand.
TGCATGATGGTTCTCTCGTCGGTCGCGATGGCCGCCGGCTTCCAGCTCGACGTCGCCGGGGCGAAGGCCACCGGCATGGGCAGCGCGGTCACCGCGCTCGTCGATGACGCGTCGTCGATCTATTACAACCCGGCGGGGATCGCCGGCCACAAGGGCCTCGACGCCACCGTCGGCATCACGCTGATCATGCCGATGCTCAGCTTCACCCATCGGGAAGATGGCAACACCACCAGCACCCCGTTCGCGCTGGTTCCGCCGCCCAACGCCCACGTCAGCTTCGGGATCACCGAGGACCTCGCGATCGGCGTCGGCCTCTTCGTTCCGTTCGGGGCCTCCGCGGCCTGGCCCACCGGCTGGGAAGGCGACACCAAGGCGCACAGCTCGTCCCTGCAGACGTTCGACATCCAGCCGACGCTGGCCTACCGGGTTCACCCCCGGCTGAAGGTCGGCGTCGGGTTCGACGCGATCCGCGGCACGGTGGTGATCGAGCGGGCGCTCAACTTCGTCGACAGCACGGGCGGCGTGAAGCTCGGTGGAGCCGCCTGGGGTTACGGGTGGAACGCCGGGGTGCAGATCAGCGTCGTCGAGAAGTACCTCACCGTCGGCGCGACCTACCGCAACCAGGTGAAGATGAAGTTCACCGGCAAGGCCCACTTCAGCGACGTCCCGGTCGAGTTCTCCGGCCTGCTGAAAGACCAGTCGATCACCGCCACCGTCAACCTCCCGGCCCAGGCCAACTTCGGCTTTGGCTTCACCCCGCTGGAGAAGCTGCGCTTCGGCCTCGACTTCCACTACACCGAGTGGACTGCCTTCCCCGAGCTGGCGATCAACTTCGAGAACCCGGCGCTGACCAACCCGCTGAAGAAGAGCTGGGTGGATCAGGTCAGCGTTCACTTCGGCGCGGAGTACGACGTCACCAAGTCGGTGTCGGCGCGGATTGGCTTCGTCTACGACCCGACCCCGTCTCCGGCGCAGACGCTGACGCCGGACCTGCCGGACTCGACCCGCATCAAGATCTGCGCGGGTGTCAGCTGGAAGCACGACGTCGGCCTCCGGGTCGACTTCGGCTACCAGTTCGTCCTGCTGATGAGCCAGAACAGCTACGCGCCGGGCTTCGAGGGCACGTACTCCGGAACCGCGCAGGTGATTGGCCTCAACGTCGGCTTCAAGATCCCGATGGGCAAGTCAGAGGCCCCGGTTGCTCCTGCCGAGGGCACCGAGCCGGCGCCCGCTCCCGCGGCGGCGCCGGAAGAGAAGACCGCTCCCGCGCCGGAGAAGACCCCCGAGGGCGCGCCAGCGAGCTGAAGCAAGCGCCGCCTTGAAGCGACGTGCCTGGCCGCCCAGCCACTGGGTCGCCGGGCATTGTTGTTTTTGCGCCGCCGTGTTTTGTCGGCTCCGTGCCGCGCCGATCTGCTCCTGCCGCCGTCGTCAACCTGGGTGAAGCCCGCCTCGCGCGGCGGCTGAAGCAGTACCGCGAGCGGCTCAACAAGGTGCTCGCGGCGAACAAGCGCGCGGTGGGCCGGCTGTACATCTCCGGGCTCCTCTTCACCAAGGAAGGCAGCCGGGCGGGCCGGGACCTGTTGCTGGCACACCAACACCTGCTGCGGGCCGCGACGTTGTTCGACCGGTTGAGCCACGAGGGCGACATCCCCGCGCCGCGCCGCCCGAGCGAGGTCGACCAGATCTTCGTCGAGCTCGACCTGCTGCTGCAGCACACCGGAGAGCTGACCGCCCGCACCGGCCAGGTACTGGAGCAGCTGAAGCACGACTGAGTTTGTGTTTGTCAGTGCCGCTGGGCGCCGTTACGGTGCGCCGCGCGCATGTTCCAAAAAATCCTGATCGCCAACCGCGGAGAGATCGCCCGCCGGATCAACACCGTCGCAAAGGCGATGGGGATCCGCACCGTGGCTGTCTACTCCGACGCCGACGAGAAGCTGCCCTTCGTGCTCGAGGCCGACGAGGCGGTGCGCCTGGGACCCGCGCCCGCGAAGGACAGCTACCTCAACGTCGAGGCGATCCTCGCCGCGGCGAAGAAGACGGGCGCCGAGGCGGTGCACCCCGGCTACGGCTTCATCTCCGAGAACGCCCAGGTGGCGAAGACGCTCGCCGACGCGGGGGTGGTCTTCATCGGCCCGCCTCCCGAGGCGATGGCGCGAATGAAGGACAAGAGCGAAGCGCGCCGCCTGGTGATCGAGGCCGGCGTGCCGGTGGTGCCCGGCACGGCGGGCGTGGTGCCGGACGTGGCGAGCGCGGCGAAGGAAGCGGAAGCGATTGGCTACCCGGTGCTCTGCAAGGCGGCGGGCGGCGGCGGCGGCATCGGGATGGCGGTGGCCCAGACTCCGGCCGACCTGGAGAAGGTCTTCCGCGCTTGCTCCGATCGCGCGCGCGCCGCGTTCGGCCGGGAAGGGGTCTACCTCGAGCGCTACTTCCCCGCGCCGCGCCACATCGAGGTGCAGATCCTGGGAGATCTCAAGGGGCACACGATCCACGTGCTCGAGCGCGAGTGCAGCATCCAGCGCCGCCACCAGAAGGTAGTGGAAGAGGCGGGCGCGCCGCTGTTCGCCGGGGGCGCCAACGAGCCGCTGCGGCAGCAGATGTTCGAGGCGGCGCTCAAGGCCTCGCGCGCCTTCGGCTACGCCAACGCCGGCACGGTCGAGTTCCTCTACAGCGACGGCGGCATCTACTTCATCGAGATGAACGCCCGGCTGCAGGTGGAGCACCCGGTGACGGAGCTGACGACCGGGGTCGATCTCATCGGCTGGCAGTTCAGGATCGCCGCGGGCGAAGCGCTAACGCTTCAACAGAACGAGCTCAAGCGCACCGGACACGCGCTCGAGTTCCGGATCTACGCCGAAGATCCGGTGAAGTTCTTCCCCTCGCCGGGGCCGCTGAAGGTCTACCGCCCGCCCACGGGCCCGGGGGTGCGGCTCGACTCCGGCTACGCCGAGGGCGACGTGGTGACCCCGAACTACGACCCGATGATCGCCAAGCTGATCATCTCGGGAAAAGACCGCGCCGAAGCGATCTCCCGCGCGACGGCCGCGGTGGACGCGTTCGAGATTCAGGGGATCAAGACCAACCTGCCGTTGCACGCCCGCATCCTGCGCGACGAGACGTTTCGCGCGGGCAAGCTCGACACCCGCTTCCTCGAGAACCACGCGAAGGCGTGAGGCTCATCGCATCAATCGGAGAGACGACCCATGGCTGACGTCGCTGCGCACATCACCGGAACGGTGTGGAAGATCGAGGTCAAGGTGGGGCAGGCGGTGAGCGCCGGCGACACCCTGGTGATCCTCGAGTCGATGAAGATGGAGATGCCGGTCGAGGCGACCGAGGGCGGCACGGTCAAAGAGATCCGCTGCAAGGAAGCGCAGGCGGTGAACGAGGGCGACGTCCTCGTCGTCCTTGGCTGAGGCAGCGCCCCCAAGGTGGCCGCGACGTTCAGCAGCGCCGACCTGGGCGACGGAGTTCGTGCGCTCACCTTGAGCAACCCGGCGCGGAAGAACGCGCTCGACGCCGAAGGGCTGCAGCAGCTTCGTGCGGCGATCGAAGAGGGCAGCGGGGTGCGCTGCTGGCTGTTGCGGGCATCAGGCACCGGCCCCTTCTCCTCGGGCTACGACGTCTCGGCCCTGGCGGAGATCGGCCAAGGCCCGCTTCCGGACGACGCGCTGGGCGACGTCTTCGATCTGTTGGCCCAGCACCCGGCCCCTGCAGTGGCGTTGTTGACCGGAGCAGCCTTCGGAGCCGGCTGTGAGCTGGCCTGCGCCTGCGACTTCAGGGTCGGCGACACCCAGGCGGCCTTCTGTCTGCCGCCGTCGAAGCTGGGGGTGGTCTACGCGCCCCGGGGAATCCAGCGGATCGCCGCGATCGTCGGCCTTGAGAAGGCCAAATGGATGCTGCTGACCGGCCGAAAGCTGAGCGCGAGCGAAGCCCATGCCTGTGGCCTGCTGGATCTGCTCCAGCCCGCCGACTTCGCCGAAGACGCCGCGCTGGCCCTGGCCAGAGAGCTGGCGGCGGCCGCGCCCCTGGCCGTCGCGGGGATGAAGCGAATCTTCAACGGCCTGAGCCGGGGCCCGCTGGGCGCGAAGGAAGAGCAGGAGATCGAAGTCCTGCGTCGAGCGGCCTTCAACAGCGCCGACGCAAAGCAAGGAAGGAATGCCTTCCTCGCCAAGGTGCCCCCGAAGTTCACCGGCCGCTGACCCAGGCCCCGTCCAACCGCGCGCTGGGGTCCTCAAACCGGGCTTCGCGGCAAGCCGGGCCGAGGTCGAGGCGGCCGCGAGGAGCCCGCGGAGTGTGGCCTACCTAGATGAGCAGGCACCGGAGCTGCCAACGAAGAGATCGGCCGGGATCGGCGCGACGTGTTGGTTTTTTTCAGACTTCGCCGAACAGTTCGCTCATCGGCACCTTCAGCGCCGAGGCGATCTTGTAGAGCGAGCTGATCGAGGCGCTGCTCTCCGCGCGCTCGATCTGCGACAGCAGCGACACCGAAAGCCCCGTCCGGCGGGCGAGCTGCTTCAGCGTCAGGTTCTGCTTGGTGCGGCCCTCGCGGATGAAGCGGCCGATGTTCCGATGGAGATCCGCCTCGGGGTCACGGGAGATGCCCTTGCGGGTGAGCACATTTCGCACCGTCTCGAGGAACACCGCCGGCTCCACCGGCTTGCGGACGTAGTCGCTCGCCGCGAGCTTGAGGCTCTCGACCGCGGTGTCGACCGTCGGGTAGCCGGTGGCGACGATCACCGCGATGTCGTCGTCCCACTTGCGGATCTCGCGCAGCACCTCGGTGCCGGACATCCGCGGCATCATCATGTCCAGGACCACCAGGTGGTAGTCACGGGCACGCAGCTCGTCCACCGCCTGGGTCGGGTCGGTGAGCGCCGTCACCTGGTACCCCTCCTGGGAGAGGATCAGCTTGAACAGGTCGGCGTTCTCGACCTCGTCGTCGACGACCAGCGCTCGGATCGATGAGGAGTGGCGCAAGGAGAGTTACTTCGGGTGATCGAACGCTTCGAGGATCTGCTTCACCCGCTCGTAATCGGGGTGGTCCGGCGGAGCGTATTTGATGAACTCGCGGTACTCCTTCGCGCCCTTGTCCGAGTCGCCCTGCTTCGCCCAGACGTTGCCGAGCAGCTTGTGGCAGTCGGGGTTCTTCGGCATCACCTTGATGCACTTCTCGAGCTTCGAGCGCGCGGCGGGGTACTGTTTGTCCTTGGAGAGCGCCTTCGCCTCTTCGAAGAGGGTGGTCGCCTCGCTGATCCTGGGGTCGATCGCCGGGGGCCTGGGCGGCTCGGGCGGCTTCACCTCGACCGGCCTCGGCTCGGGCGGCTTCACCGGGGTCGTGTCCTTCCGGGCGAGGTTCTGGGTGGTGTCGTTCTTGTAGCGGACCGCCGCAGCCTCGAACCGCTTGCGCAGCAGCTTGCCGGCGGCGGCCTGGTCGAGGTTCAACTTCGCCTTGTTCAAGTCCCCGGTCTCGAGCGCCGCCTCGGCGGCCTCGAGGGCGACCTTCATGCCTTTCTCCGCGTTCATCGCGTCGAGCATCCGGTTCGCTTCCGGGCAGCGCGACTCGTTGACGAAGCAGGTCTTGAGGATGTCGGTGGCCTTGGCCCAGTTGCCGGCCTCGATCTCGACGGTGGCGGCGGCGATCTTCTTCTCGCGCTCGGCATTCACCTGCTCGGGCGTCAGCTCAACCGGCTCGGGCGGCAGAGGCTTCACTTCTGGCGGAGGGGGGACGATCGGCGGGGGCTGCGGGTTCTCGACGGTGGGGTGGTTGCCTCCCACCCGCTTGCGGAGCACAAACCAATAGCCGGCGCCCAACAGCGCGACGATCACCGCCGCGCTCACTGCGATCATCGGCAGCTTCGAGCCACCCTGCTTGACCGCGACGCCCTCGGCGGTGGTCGACAGGGTGAAGGTCTCACCCGGGCCGACGAACTTGAACTTCACGTGGCCCAGCTCGAGGGTGTCGCCGGTGCGCAGCGCCGACTGGGCGTAGGGCTCGCCGTTGACCATCAGCCCGTTGGCGGACTGCATGTCGAGCACGCGCCACTCGCCGGTGTCTTCACGGACGATCTTGCAGTGGGTGCGGGACAGAGAGCGGTGATCGATCGCGATGTCGTTGTCTTCGGTGCGGCCGATCTTCAGCTCGCTGCGGATGCAGGCGAACTCGCGGCCGGCGAAGTCGGTGTTGAGCACCACCAGCCGGGGGGCCTCGGTGTGGTCGATGTCGACGATCTGCCGGGGGCGGTTCCCGTCGACCTGGTCTACGCGGATGATCGCCGTCGACTGCCGGCGCCCGGTGTCCGACTCGCCCGAGGCGGACTGCACGTCGTCGGGGTCCGCTTCTTCCGGGCCTTCGTCGTCCTCGCCGCCGAGGGTCGCGCTGGCGTCGCTGACGATCGGCAGGGCTGGGGAAGTCGCGCCGAGATCGGGCAGCTTTACCGTCATCGCCGCCGACGGGTTGGCGACAGCCCGGGGCGCGGTCTTCTCGATCGCCTCGCCGTTGGCGCTCGAGCCATTGGGTACCGAGGGCAGGGGCAGGGTGGCGGACGTGGCCTGCTGGCCCTCCTGCTGGACGGCGAGGTCGTAGTCGCCGATCTGGATCAGGTCGCCTTCATGCACCGGAACCTGGCCCTGGATCTTGTCGCCGTTGATCCGGATCCCGTTGTAGCTGCCGAGATCCTCGACGAGGACATGACCGTTCTGCCGCACCAGGCGGGCGTGACGGCGCGACACGTTCCGCTCGGTGAGCCGGATGGTGTTGCCCTCTTGCCGGCCGATGGTGATCTCATCCCGAACGAATGGGACGACTGTCTTCCGGCCTTCGTCGTCTTCAATGATCAGCTTCAACACGCAACCCGATTTCTAGCACCAGAATCGGGTGAGCAACAAAGCCATCCTCGCCAAATCACGACGGCTTTTACGTACCCCGTGTCCATCGGTCAGGCGGACCGGCCAGAATGGGGTGGGACAGCATGAGTCAACCCCTCACCCTCCGAACCGAATCAGGCGACGAACACGTTGATCTCGCCGAATTCGAGGCGCGCGTCCGCCGGGGAGAGGTGTCTCCGCAGTGCCTGGTCTGCGTCCCCGCGGTGACCGGGACCGCGTTCATCCCCGCCTGCGAGCTGAAGCTGTACCAGTCCCTGCACGAGCCGCGGCGGGCGTTCTTTTCGCGGACCTTCACCGTCGCCCGCTTCCCCTGGATCACCTCGGCGCTGATCCTGCTCAACCTCGCCGTCTACCTCTACACGGTGCGCACCGGCCCGCTGGACATCGACGACATGGTCCGCTTCGGGGGGAAGGTCGGCCCGCTGGTGACGGACCTGGGGGAGCTGTGGCGGCTGCTGACGGCGAACTTCCTCCACCGCGACGCGTTGCACATCGGCCTCAACATGTTCGTGCTCTTCAACGTCGGGGGCGCGCTGGAGAACACCTACCGGACGCTCGACTACCTGTGGCTGCTGGTCTTCAGCGGGATCGCGACGATGACCGCGTCGCTGTTCCTCTCCGACGCGGTGAGCATCGGCGCCTCGGGGATGGTCTACGGCTGTCTGGGCGGAGTGGTCGTCTTCGGGATCAAGTACCGGTCGCTGCTGCCGTCGCGGTACCGGCGGGTGATGGGCGAGGCGGCGATCCCCACGGTGATCGGCCTGTTGTTGATCGGCTTGACCTCTCGGGGCATCGACAACTGGGCGCACTTCGGCGGGCTGCTGGCGGGGATGGTGACCGCGGCGTTCATGCGGCCCCGGCTGCTCACCGAGCCGGCGCCCTGGTGGAGCCCGGCGATGCGCGCGGCGCCGTCGCTGGGGATCCTCGCCTTCGTCCTCTTCGGCCAGCAGCTGCTGGGCGAGTCGCTGCCCAACTTGAGGATCGAGCGGGACGACACCTTCGGGATCGCGGTGCCGGTGCCCCGCTCGTGGCTCAAGGGCGCCAATCCGCTCGGCAGCCTCGCCTGGTACAACGGCCTGCCGGGCCTAGGGCGCGCGAGCTTCGCCGCCGAGGCGGTGAGGGTGGGAAACGGCTCGCTGATGGCCGACGCCGCCGCCAACGCGCAGGCCTTCGTCGACGAGCGGCTCAACCCGGTGGCGCTGGGACCTGAGGTCTTCAAGGTGGTGCCCGAGCCGGTGGTGACCGCTCGCCTCGGAGACCGCGACGCGCTGAAGATCACCGCCCGGTTCTACGAGCCGCAAGGAGCGACCCGGCTCACGGCGTACTTCGTGCCGCGGGGAGATCTCGTCTACCAGCTGGTCTTCACCTTCCCCGACGAGTTCCCCCGCTATGGGCACGTCGCCGAGGCGATGGTGGCGGGGATCCGCTTCGACGAGCCGAAGGACCTGCGCGAGGCCCGGGCCCAGGCACTGCTGTTCCCCAACGCGCCGCCAGTGCTCGGGCGGTTGGGGAGCGCGCTGCTGCGAGACGGTGAGGCGGCGGCGGCGGCGGATGCGCTCGGGGCGGCGGTGCGCGGCGAGCCGGGCGACGTCACCTCGCGAAGGGAACTGGCGCTGGCGCTGCTGCAGACAGGAGAGGTCGAGCGGGCGTGCGAGGCGTCGGCGTCGGCGGTGCTCTACGCCCCCAACGATCCCTGGGCGCTCGAGGCGGACGCGCGGTGCGAGGTCGCGCGGGGAAACGTGCCGCGGGCGCTGGAACGGATCTCCGGGGCGCGGGCGCAGCTGCCGACGGACGATCGCCTGAAGGCGGCGGAGTCGCGGCTGAAGGCAGCGCTCAACGGGCAGGTGAAGTAGGGCGGCGGCGGCGCCAGAGCAGGAGGGCCACGACAAACCCCGGAATCGCGGCCCCCGCTGTCGAGCAACCGCAGAAGTCGTGGCAGGGGTAGGGGCCGATTCCCGCTGCCTTCACCCGCGGTGCGCAAGTGCCGCTGGTGAGCGCCGCGGGCCAGGTGGATGCTTCGAACGTGACGACCTCACAGCGAAGTCCGCCGTCCGCTTCAAGCGTTTGGCGCTCTCCGTCGGGAAGCAGCAACGAGCGCGTCCCGGCCGGCTCGTACATGTTCCACTGGCTGACATCGAGGCCGGCATCGTTCAGGGCGCTGTATGCCTCGATCACTGCGACCGTTGGGTAAACCTGAAGGCCGCCAAAACTGGCATCTGATCCACCGTCGGGCGCGCCCGAGCCGGCAGGGTCCCAGCGAACAATCGCGGCCCAGGCCGGCTGTCGGTCGCAGCCACAGTCGTTGAGTGTGCGGCACGACGCGGCTGCCTCCCCCGAAAGGGCCAGGACCACGAAGAGGAAACACCACCGCATTGGCGCAGCCTACTGAACTTTTGGCGCCTCCCCCTCGTCATGGCGTAAGGAGCACCCTAGAAAAATGAAACGACTGAGCCTCGGATGCATCGTCCTGTTGAGCGCGGCCGCGCTGGCGGAAGAGACGGCGGCGGAGATCTCGAAGAACTCCCGGGAACGGGGCGCGCTGAACCTGGTCAACCTCTCGGCCGAGCTGAAGCTGACGACCACCGCCGCGGACGGGAAGACGAAGGACCAGGTGCTCAGCACCTCTTCGAAGAGCGTCGGTGGCAAGAACCACGCGCTCAGCCGCTTCTCCGAACCGGCGTCGGTCGCGGGCGTCGCCTTCCTCACCATCGAGGGCGGGCCGGGCGAGGCCGACGACATCTCCTTGTACCTGCCGAAGCTGAAGCGGGTCCGCAAGGTGGCGAAGACCGAGCGCGGCAAGGCGTTCATGGACACCGACTTCTCCTACGCCGACATCGCCAGCAACGGCACCCGCGACGAGGACATGAAGCGCCTGCCCGACGACAAGGTCGAAGGCCGCGACTGCTTCGTGCTTCAGGGCAAGGGCGGCGAAGACTCGCCCTACGGCGAGGTGAAGCTCTTCGTCGACAAGAAGACCTGGGTCCCGATGAAGGTCGAGTACGGCGACAAAGCGGGCAAGCCCTTCAAGCGCTACCGGACCCTGAAGCTCAAGGCGTTCAAGGATCGCACGATCGCCGCCGAGAGCCTGATGGAGAACCTCCAGGCGGGCACGAAGACGCAGATGACGGTGCTCAAGCTCGAGGACGCCGCGGCCTCTGACGACGCCTACACCGAGCGTGCCCTCGAGCGTGGGTAGGCTCTTCCTCGCGCTGCTGTTCTTCGCGACCCGGGCGGCGGCGCAAGCGGCCGACGCCGGCGAAGCGCCGTCGATGATGGAGGTCGAGGCGTTCGAGCCGGCCGTCACCGCCGACGCCGGCACTCCTTCCGCCCCGGTGGAGCAGTTCGCGGCCCCGAGCGCCGGGCCGACGGTGCAGCTGTTCGGCAGCGTCCAGGCGACCCTCGGCGTCGATACCCGCTTCGAGTCTCCGCGCAACGTCGAGCTGGCGGAGAACGTCTGGGACGGCCAGCTGCGGGCGCGGCTCGGCGCCGATGTGAAGGTGTCGTCGTGGCTGCGGCTCTACGTCGAGGGCAAGGCCTGGGTGCGCGCGGGAAGCCAGCGTGACTTCGACCGCGCCAAGGCCAACTTCGAGCCGATGCTCGGCGAGGCGTTCGTCGACCTCTACAGCAAGTACGCCGACGTCCGCATCGGCAACCAGCGGATCGTGCTGGGCGCCAACGCCGCGCTCGCCCCCGCCGACGCGCTCAACCCCAAGGACTACCGCGTCGGAATCCTCGCGCAGGATCCCGAAGACGCGGTGCTGCCAACGTTCGCCGTGCGCGCCCAGGGCGAGATCGGCCGGGTGTCGTGGATGGCCGCGTATGCGCCCTTCTTCACCCCCAGCCGGTTCGTCCTCTACGGGCAGGATGAAGGGCTGCTCCAGCCGGCGCTCGCGCCCGCGCTGCCGACCCGGCGCATCGACCCCTCGGTGGAAGATCGGCTCCAGGAGGCGGCGCTGGAGACCAAGCGGCCCTCGGCGTTTCTTGGCGACGTCGCGCTGCGGGTCGTCTCCACCGGGCGCTTCAAGGTCGGCGCGAGCTGGGCGTGGATCAACGAGAAGCTGCCCCAGGTGACGATCGACAGCGAGCTGCAGACGCTGCTCGCCTCCCAGGGCACGGGCCGCCCGGTGGATCCCGCGGTGGCGCTCTCGGTGCAGAACCGGCTCTCCGCCGGGCAGCAGCTGTTCCGCGGGGAATACCTGCGGCAGCACATCCTCTCCGCGGAGTTCTCGACGCTGATCGGGCCGGGCCAGCTCGACGTCGACGTCTCCTACTCGCCACGCCAGACCTTCTTCGACGCCAACTTCGCGCCGGTCAACAAGACCGCCGTCACCTGGGTCCTGGGCTACAGCACCGCGCAGGACTCGGCGTGGATCTGGGGCGTCAGCTACCTGGGGATGGCGATCCCCGACGTCGGCGCCTCGGAGCAGATCCTGCTGCTCGAGCCGGCGACCGCTGTCGGCGCCCCCCGCGCCGCGTTCTTCCATCTGTTCGCCGGAAACTTGAGCTACCGCTTCTGGAAGGATCGCTTCGTCGTCGAGCTGCGCGCCGCGTTCGAGCCGATTCAGCAGAGCTTCAGCCTCTCGCCCCGGGTGACCTGGCAGGGTGTGGACAAGCTGAAGGTCTGGATCGCCGCCGAGTTCTTCGAGGGCTCGCCCTACAGCCCCTTGGGCTACTTCGGCCGCAACGATCAGATCGTCGCCGGCGCGCGCTACGAGCTGTTCTAGCGGCTGCCCGCGTCGGGCAGCGTGTGCCCGAGGATCCACTTGCTCACCTCGGCCTGGCGGTTGTCCGGCATCTCCGCCAGCGCCTGGCCGGCGAGCACCGCGGCTTGCGCGCGCTCTTCCGGCCGCGCGTCCCACAGCGCCCGGGCGAGCTCGAACCGCACCGCCGCCACCTCGCCCAGGTCCTCGCTGCCCTCCCGCAGCTTCAGCGCCAGGGTCAACGGCTCGATCGCCGCCGCCGGCTGCTTGAGCTGCAGCTGCGCCTGGCCGATGCCGACCAGATCGTACGCCATCGGCAGGGTGTCCTCGGTCGCGCCCTTGCGGCGCAGCGCCAGCGCCTTCTGGTACTGGGTCAGCGCCATCGGGGCGCGCGACTGGGCGAGGTAGAGATCACCCAGTGAGTTGATCGCACTCGCCAGCTCCGGGCTGTCGGGGCCGCTGCGTGCTTGCCGGGTCTCCAACGCGAGGTTGAGCTCGGCCTGCGCTTTGTCCCACTGGCCCAACAGCATCAGCGCGTGCCCCGCCTTGTCGTGGGCGGCGGCGGTGGCGAGGCTGCTCAGGCCCGACGGCCGGGCGAGGAGGATCCCGAGCGCGAGCTGCGCGTTGTCGAGCGCCTCTTTCCCTTCGTGGCGCCGCAGGTGAAACGCCGCGAGATCGTCGTAGACCGCGGCGACCTGGGCGTCGTCGGGGCCGAACACCTTCTTCCGGATCGCCAGCGCCCGCAGCAGGTTCTCCAGCGCAGCGTCGGGCCGGTCGAGCTTGATCTGCAGGTTGGCGAGCGAGAGGAAGCTCGAAGCAGTGTCCGGGTGCTCGTCGCCCAGGGTCTCCCGCCGCACCGCGAGCGAGCGCTCGAAGTAGGTCAACGCCTCGGAGAGCCGGCCATCGCGTCGGTACATCACCGCGAGGTTGCTCATCGACGCCGCGGTGTCCGGGTGCTCGCTGCCGACGTTCTGGACGTGGATCTTGTAGCTGCGCTCGTAGGCGAGGGTGGCTTCCTTGTACTTGCCCATGCGGGCGAGCGCGGTGCCCTTGTTGTTCAGGGTGCGGGCGACCTCGGGGTTGAACTCGCCCAGCGTCTGCTCCTGCAGGGTCAGGGCGTTCTCGAAGTCCTTCTTCGCGGTCTTGAAGTCGGCCTCGGCCAGGGCGATCAGCCCGGAGTTGCTCGACAGCTCGGCCTCGACCTCCTTGTCGCTGGCGATCCGGTTCGCCGAGGCCTGCGCCAGCTTCTCCCAGACGTGGGCCTCGGCGAAGCGCCCGGAGACGCTGCCGATCGCCATCGCCAAGCGGCTCGCGGCGCGGGAGATCAACGACGCCTCGCCCGCGCTCTCCGCCGACAGCAGTGCCAGGAAGAGGGTCGCCTCTGCTTCCTTCGCCAGCCCCGCACGCACCTCCAGGCGCCCCAGCAGCAGCTGGGCTTCGGCCATCGAGGCCGGCGGCGCGCCCTCGGCAAGGATGATCGCGTCCTTGATCACATCGATGCCCCGCGCGTACTTGCCCGCGTCGTGCAGGGCGCGGGCCTCGAAGATGCCCTGGTGGAGCGCCGCCTCCTTCTCGTGGCCCTTCTCGTCCGCGGGGTGAACGTGGGCGTTGAGCGCCACCACGTCGAGGCAGGTCTCGACCGGGTCGAGGCCCTTCACCAGGGGGATCGAGTTGGTGACCACCTGGAGATCCGCCGCCTCGAGCAGGTGGGTGATCGTCTTCAAGTGCTGCAGCCGCGACTCGAGGCAGACGATCTTCAGCTGGTAGTCGGCCTCGGTGTCGGTCTTGTGCAGGCGCGCCGCCTCGCAGGCCTCGCCGGCGACGGTGATCCACGCCCGGGTGTAGCCGTCGAGCGTCGCCTCGACGTTCTTCCAGGTGTCCGGAGCGAAGGGCGCCTTGGTGGCGAGGAAGGTGGCCTTGAGGCGCTCGCGCGTCGCCTTGTCCCAGACGTTGTTGAGCCGCCGTTCACTGCCGCTGCAGATCTGCAGCCGCTGGCGGGCGAGCGCGCCGTAGCCGATCGCCACCGTGGCGAGCACCCCGAGGGCGACGACCCCGGCGATCACCCGGCGGCTGGTGGCGATCACCCGCGTCGGCCGCAGCGCGGTGATCAAGGTGTCAATCGACTCGAAGCGCTTCGCCGGGTCCGCCGAGAGCCCCCGCAGCACTACCTCGTGCAACCAGCCCGGCACCTGGGTGTCGGCAGGCACGGGGGCGAGCTTGCCGGCGACGATCTCCGCCGCGTGCGCCCTGAGCGTCTTCCCGCCGAATGGCCGCTTGCCGTAGAGCGCCTCGTAGAGCGCGACGCAGAAGGCGAACTGGTCGCTGCGGGCGTCCGTGGGCAGGCCGGCGAGCTGCTCCGGCGCCATGTAGCCGGGGGTGCCCATCACCGCGCCGTCGCGGGTGATCGGCGAGGCGAGCGACGCCTCCACCGGGCCGTCGGGAATCGACCGCACCGGCCGGGTCTCGGTGGGCGTCGCGGCCTGCCGCGCCAGGCCGAAGTCCACCACCCGCGGCCGCCCGTCGGAGCCGATCAGCACGTTGTCCGGCTTGAAGTCGCGGTGAACGATGCCGGCCTTGTGCGCCGCCGAGAGGCCGCTGCCCGCCTGAATGAACAGCCGCACCACCTCGCGCCAGGTCCGCGTGCCGCGAAGCCACTCGGAGAGCGTCTCGCCCTCGATGAACTCCATCGCGACGAAGACGCGTTCGTCGAAGGTGCCGACGTCGTGCACCGCGGCGACGTTGGGGTGCTGCAGCCGCGCCATCGCCTGGGCCTCGCGCACCAGGCGGGCCTTGCCCTCGTCGGCGCTCAGCGTGCCGGTGCGCAGCAGCTTCAGCGCCACCTTGCGATCGAGGTGCGGATCGTACGCGGCGAAGACCTCGCCCATTCCTCCGGCCCCCAGCTTCTCCAGCAGCACGTACCGCCCGAGCGAGGTGCCCTTGTGGAGCATCCGCACGTCGGTCGCCTCGGCGCGGGCCTCGGGGCTGTCGGGGTTGGTCGACGGGGGCCGCTTCGGGGCCGGGGTGTTGGAGATCGGCGCCGCGAAGGTCTTGGAGAAGAGCACCGCCGAGAGCGCCTCGAAGCGGGCGGTGCACAGCTTGCAGACCGCGAGGTGGTCGGCCGTCAGCTTGGCCGCGCTCTCGCCCAGAGTGCCGCCCGCGAGCTGCGACAGCGTGTCCTCGTCGAGGTGGTCCAAAGCGTCGCCATGCTAACCGCACACGCGGCGTCTGGCTTCCCGTGCTATTGCCGAATCAATCGATGAGCGAGCTCCTGCGCGACAAGCGCCTCGGCTACGGCCTGGTGGTGGCGCTCTATCTGTTGGTCTTCCCCTGGCACCCGGGCCTCAACTCGCCCAACGAGCTGTGCCGGCTGTGGCAGTCCCGGGCGCTGGTGGAGAACGGGAAGGTGGAGATCAACGCCCAGCTCGAGCGGTATGGGCGGGTCGGCGATCTCTCGGTCAAAGACGGCCACTACTACCCTTCGAAAGCGCCGCTGATTTCGTTCCTCGCCGCGCCGATTTACTGGCTCGAAGTGAAGGCGGCGGGCGAAGGGCAGGTGGAGATCATTCGCCAGGTGTACTGGTCCCGGCTGTTCATCACCGTGCTCCCGACGTTGTTGATGTTGGT